>PLHN01000156.1 GCA_003139975.1 Acidobacteriaceae bacterium | reverse complement strand
GCGAAGCTGCGCTCCGGCCAGCACGGCGGCATCGCCACGGACGCTTTCCCGGATCTCAAGTATGCCGTCTACATCAAAGAAATGTCGCCCGAGGCCAACCGGCAGAAGGCGACCGTGCAGGTCAAGGTGCAGATCCTCGAACCCGACTCTTATCTGCGCCCGGAAATGAATGCGACGGTGCAGTTCAAGGCTCCAGCGAACAAGGACAGCCAGAGCGCGGCGAAACAATCCTTCGTTTTCGTTCCTACGGCCGCACTGCGCGACAAGGACGGCGCAAAATTTGTGTTCCTCGCTTTCAACGGCAAGGCCCTCCGCCGCGACGTGCATGTCCAGGGCCAGCGCTCTGGAGGCTATCTTGTGGATTCGCTAGTGGGAGGGGAAAGCGTGATCACGACCGCGCCCGAAAATCTGGAAAGCGGGCAAAAGATTCGTATCAAGGGGCAATCATGAGTGCAGCGGCAAATCTCGTCCAGGCCCGCAGCGTCAGCAAAATTTTCAAGCGCGACGCTTTTGAAGTGACCGCGCTCGACAATGTGTCTCTCGACATCGGCGCTGGCGAATTTCTCGCGCTTATGGGTCCCTCCGGCTCGGGCAAGACTACCCTGCTCAATATGATTGCGGCCATTGATCGCCCCACGTCCGGCGATCTGCTCGTAATGGGGGAGAACATTTTCAAGCTCGATGACAGCCAGTCCGCGCGCTGGCGCAACACGCACGTCGGCTACGTCTTTCAGACGTTCAATCTCATTCCCGTGCTGACGGCGTTTGAGAATGTGGAATTGCCGCTTCTGCTCACCAAGATGACTGCGCAGCAGCGCCGCGACCACGTTATGACCGCGCTCAAACTGGTGGGCCTGGAGGAGCGCGTGCATCATCTGCCGAAGCAACTCTCGGGCGGACAGGAGCAGCGCGTCGCGATCGCCCGCGCCATCGTGAGCGATCCCACGCTGATTCTTGCCGACGAGCCGACTGGCGACCTCGACAGTCACTCGGCTACGGAAATCCTGGAGATTTTGAAGAAACTGAATGAAGACTTCCGCAAGACGGTCATCATGGTGACGCACGACCCGCACGCTGCCAGCTACGCGCACGTGACGCGGCATTTGGAGAAGGGCCAGCTGTTGCCGGGATGGGTTGTGACTAGCTAACGGTTGTCATTCTGACCGGAGGAATCCGCTCTACTCCCTCGGTCGCGCCTACGCCGGAATCTGCTCGCGAATCGTCTGCGGAGCCTGCTCGACGTCGCTCACCCACTCCCACACCCGGCGACCGCGCTCATTGGTCAGGCTGCGGGCCTCGCCATAATCCACCAGCCGGTTCAGGACCGTGGTCACCGAGGCCAGCGGATCTTTGTGCCGTGAGAGAATCACCGGAGCCTGGCGCTCGAGTTCGGCGCACATCTCGCGCGCGCCCAATGGGCGATGGACTTCCATCAACACCCTGCGGCACGCCTTCGTGAATCCGGGCTGACGCCCGTTGGGCTTGCGATCCAGGAGTTCCAGCAAATCGTCGCCCAGCGCATCTTCGCCAAAAAGGTTGGCCAGTCCGGAGATCGTCTGCTTCACGGTGCCGATGCGCTTCATGATCTCGGCCCGCTGCTGCAACAACTGCCGCAGTTCGTCGCGCGCCGCCACGACTACCTGATGCACCGGAGCCTCGCTTCCGGGCGCCGTCATTTCGTGCAAGCCGCCATGATTGTTCCCACCGTCCATAAATCCTCCATGCAACAGGCCAAGCGAGATCGCCCGCTCACTTAGATACGGCAACGTGACCAAAGGTGTTCCCGAGAATTTGCGGAGCCGTCATTCCGCATGTTTTTGGCGAGTTCGCTGCAAGGAACACCCCACCTATTCTCCTTGGACGCTTGGGAAGGCGAAAAGGAAGCATGGACCTGAAGCGTTATTCGGCGGGTCACAACCTGGTTTCGACGGGGCACCGCGTATGGCGTTATCCCATCACCGTTGTATGCTCGGGCCGGACCTTGTAGAGCACGCGCACCTCGCCCGGCTGACCGTAGGGATATTTATCCACGCCCAAATATTTCTTCGCCATCTTGTCGATATGCTTATCCGCGCCCTCTTCGGTGATCTCTACCACGGTGCCGCGGATTTCCAGATAGCGATAAGGATTGTCGGGATCGACAAGTGCCAAAGCCACGCGTGGATCACGGCGCACATTCTTGTCTTTCTGCCGGCCTTTGGCCGAATTGAAAATCACGTGCTGCCCGTCGAAATCGCACCACACTGGCGTGACCTGTGGACGCCCGTCGGGCATCAGCGTTCCAAGGCTTGCGAAAGCGCGCTTCTGAAAAAGATCGCGGTATTTTTCCGGAATCACATTCGACATTGCTCATGTCTCCTCGACGGCGAAATTCGCCGTCCCGATTATATTCGTTCGCGGTTTAGCGTAAATGTTCCGATAGAGATCCCGCATAGATGTTGGCATGCAGGCACGCTCGCTCGTTGGCCTGTTTGGCGCACCGCTCTCCACCTTCCGCTACAATGTTCTGCTCCACAAAAACCCGGGCCGATGGGGACTCCACTGTGAAGGTGGCCTCGGCGATGGTACTGTTCTAATCTCTAGTAGAATAGTCGTCTTTATGGAGGCTGTGTTCTATGATTTCGGCCAGCAGCAAGGATACGCTTCTGCGTAAGGGGTATCGTGAATGTCGTCTTGCGATCTGTCTGCTGATTCTAGTTGGCACACAATC
>PLHN01000012.1 GCA_003139975.1 Acidobacteriaceae bacterium | reverse complement strand
CGCATGTCGATTCGCCTGACGCCGATTCAATCCCATGGTTGCTCGTGAATGTCGTCAGCCACGCCGGCAAAGGCCTGCTCACGAACGTGACAACAATTCAGCGCTTGCACACGCACGGAGGCAAACCTTCCGCTGTCGGCTGCGACGAGGCGCACAAGGACGCCGAAACAAAAAGCAGCTACACCGCCGACTATTACTTTTATGCGCCCAAGCCCTGAGCCGCGTGCGCGGCGACTCGCCGCCACCAGGTGAATCATTACTTTCTCGTCGCGGAAAGCCCGCGCCATCGCGTCCGGTATGTCGATCGAGTTACAGGATCCAGGTACGTACATTTTCCGACGAAACCAGGGACGGTCCCCGTCGCTGGCCATCCGTCAGTGGACATTCCGCCCGAGACATTGAACAATGTCCTCAAGCTGGCGCGTTTCCTTCATTTCCAGTGATCCAAGCCTCAACGCGAAGTGCGCTCGAAGCTCGCCTCTCGAAGCTCGGAGCGGAGCTGGTCGAGGGTCCCAATCAAAAGCTAACTCATTGAATAATAAATATTTTACGAGTAACTCCTTATTCTTCCAAGATCTAGCGGAAATCATCGCTAAATCTTTGATTCTAAAAGATCGCCTACCAGGGGGTCCAACGCACAACCGGCAAGAATCCGAATTTTCGAGTCGATTGCCGAACCAACCAGACCAGCCGAACTCGCTTCCCGCAACTCGCCTCAAACTCACCTTGCTTCAAACTCACCCTTCCAATCCTCTGCGCGCTCCGCGTCCTCTGCGGTTAAAATGTCCCCATGCGTGAAGTGATCATTGCCTCCTCCGTTCGCACTCCTGTTGGTCGCGCCTACAAAGGCACGCTGCGCGCCACGCGTCCCGATGAACTCGCTGCTGTAGCCATCAAAGGCGCGCTCGCGCGTGTGCCTCAGCTCGATACCAAAGAGATTGAAGACGTCATCATCGGCTGTGCCATGCCTGAAGGCGAGCAGGGAATGAACGTCGCCCGCATCGCCTCGCTGCGCGCAGGTTTGCCCGTCGAAGTTTCCGCAGTCACCATCAACCGTTTCTGCTCCTCAGGACTGCAAGCCATCGCCATGGCCGCTGAACGCATCCTGAGCGGCGCAGCCGAAGTCATGCTCGCCGGCGGAACCGAGTCGATGACGATGATTCCGATGGGCGGCAACAAAATCTCGCCGAATCCATGGCTCGTCGACCATTATCCCGATGCCTATCTCTCCATGGGCCTGACTGCCGAGCGAGTCGCGCAGCGCTTCGGCATCACGCGCCAGCAATGCGACGAGTTCTCGCTGCGCAGCCACCAGAAAGCCATCGCCGCCATCGCTGCAGGCAAGTTCGAGGACGAAACCGTTGCCGTGCCCGTGAGCTTTACGACGCCCAACGGCTCCAAACCCAAGCGCCAGGAAATCACCTTCAAAGTAGATGAAGGTCCGCGCGCCGATACCTCGCTTGAAGCCCTGGGCGCGCTCAAACCGGCATTCCACGTCAAAGGCATAACCACGGCCGGCAATTCCTCGCAGATGTCCGACGGAGCCGCTGCCGCGATCGTTATGTCAGCCGAGCGCGCAAAGGCGCTGGGAATCACACCTCTCGCGCGCTACGTCTCCTTCGCGACCGCGGGATATAAGCCGGAGGAAATGGGCCTAGGTCCCGTATTTGCGATCCCGAAAGCGCTCAAGCTAGCAGGACTGAAGCTCTCCGACATCGATGTAATCGAGCTGAACGAAGCCTTCGCCGCGCAGTCGCTGGCCGTGATCAAGGAAGCCGGTCTCGACCCCGAACGAGTCAATCCCAACGGAGGCGCAATCGCGCTAGGCCATCCGTTAGGCTGCACAGGAGCCAAGCTGACAGCTACCGTGATCCGCGAACTCAAGCGCCGCAAAGCTCGCTACGGCATGGTCACCATGTGCGTGGGCGGAGGAATGGGCGCAGCCGGGATCTTCGAGAATCTATCCTGATTCCCGGCAAACCTGCTCAATGCAGAACGACCGCGGACGGACCAACGTAAACGCCCGTTTGTGGAGCGTCCGCGTTACAATGATCCCGTCTTCTGTTACTCATCGACGTCACTACAAACCTGTGATTTAGAGGTCTAAAAATGGCTACCATAACAGCAATCCCCAAGACCAAGATTGCGGGCGGCAGTTTTCTGCTCGAAGAACGGCAGACTGCCGATGTGTTCACTCCCGAAGACTTCACCGAACAACACACCATGATCGGCCGGACCACGGACGAGTTCGCCATCAACGAAATTTTGCCCCACATCGAGCAGATGGAACACAAGGACTGGGCGATTGAACGCGAGTTGCTCAAGAAGGCCGGTGCGCTCGGCCTGAGCTGCGCCGAGATTCCCGAGGCCTACGGCGGGCTGGAAATGGACAAAGTCACGGCCGCGGTGATCGCCGACCACATCGCCAAGTACGGCGGTTTTAGCACAACCTGGGGCGCGCACACCGGCATCGGCCTGCTCCCGTTGGTTTACTTCGGCACCGAAGCGCAGAAGAAGAAATATCTACCGCGCCTCGCCACCGCAGAGATCGTCGCCGCCTATGCCTTGTCCGAAGCGACGTCCGGCTCTGACGCCCTCAATTGCCGCGCCCGCGCCGTGCTTTCACCGGACGGCAAACACTACATCCTCAACGGCGAGAAGATGTGGATTACGAACTGCGGGATCGCCAGTTTGTATACGGTTTTTGCCAA
>PLHN01000203.1 GCA_003139975.1 Acidobacteriaceae bacterium | reverse complement strand
CAGAAGGAAAAGCAGCGCCTGGAAAACGAACTGTCGATCGCGCAGGAAGTGCAGGCGCAACTCTTTCCGAAGGAAATCTCGCAACTGGAATCGCTTGAGGTACACGGCTTCTGCCGTCCTGCCCGCACCGTGAGCGGAGACTATTACGATTTTCTGACGCTCAATTCCGACAAAATGATTCTGGCGGTGGGCGACATCAGCGGGAAGGGAATTTCGGCGGCACTGCTGATGGCGACCATCCACTCAGCCGTGCGCGCCTATACCATCGAGGGCAGTCTCCATGTTCCTGAGCCTGCCACCATGAGTACGACGCAGGCCGGCCGAGGCACGGCCTTTGCGAACGATGTCCCGAGCCCCGAGGTTTCACCGGCACTTCTACTGGGTCTTCTCAATCACCACCTCTACGAGAGCACGCCCGACGCCAAATACGCCACATTATTTCTCGGCGTTTATGACGGCGCTACACGCCGCCTCACGTATTCCAATGGCGGCCATCTTCCTCCTATTCTCATCTCTGAGGACGGCTCTCCTCAGCTCCTGGATTGTGGTGGGACGGTGGTCGGCTTGCTCGACAACATGGACTTCCCTGAGGCAACGGTGCAGCTCCGCCGTGGGGACCTGCTGATTGCCTACACCGACGGGGTTACGGAACCAGAGAGCGATTACGGTGAGTTTGGCGAAGAGCGACTGATTCAAATTGTGCGTGAGAACCGGCATTTGCCCCTCGAACGAATCACGGCGCTCGTAACCACGGCGGTCGATGAATGGATCGGAGAAGGGGAGCAACCGGATGACATCACGCTGGTGCTGGTGAGACCGCGGTAGGGTTTAGAATCGAAACCGGCATTAGGTACTGCGTTCGTGTGGGGGCGCACTATGCATTTCGAACAGTTCTATCTCACTTGCCTGGCGCATGCTTCGTACATGATCGGCTCCGACGGTGAAGCGGCCGTGGTCGATCCGCAACGTGACGTGGATATTTATCTGAAGGCGGCCGAAGAGCAGCACCTCAAAATCCGGCACATTCTTGAAACTCATCTGCACGCCGATTTCGTCTCCGGGCACAAAGAACTGGCGGCGCGAACCGGCGCCAAGATATATATCGGAGCACAGGCCGGTGCGGGATTTCCTCACGTCGCGCTGCGCGACGGATTTGAACTGCGGGTCGGCAGCGTGAGCCTGCGCACGCTCGAGACACCTGGGCATACGCCGGAGAGCATTTGCCTTGTGATCACGGATGAAGAGAAGTCGCCAACGTCCGCAGGTGCGCCGTCCACCGGTAAACCGGCGCAGCCTTGGGCCGTGCTGACGGGCGATACGTTGTTTATTGGCGATGTGGGACGGCCGGATCTTTCGCGCACACACACTCCGCAACAGCTTGCCGGACTGCTTTATGACAGCCTGCACCAGAAATTGATGGCGCTGCCCGATGCCGTGCTGGTTTATCCGGCACATGGGGCCGGTTCGCTCTGCGGGCGCGCCATGCGCGCGGAGAAATCTTCGACCGTCGGCACCGAAAGGCTGACGAACTATGCTCTGCAGATTGCGAGCCGGGATGAATTCATCCGTCAGATGACAGCGAATCTGCCAGCGCGGCCGGAATATTTTCTTGAAGACGCAGAACTCAATCGCTCCGGGGCGACCGCTCTGACAGAACTCGCGCCTCTGCGGGCACTCGCTCCAATGGAAGTGCAGGCCTGTCTGGATGAAGAGGCCTACGTGGTCGACGTTCGTCCGGGCGATGAATTTGCCGCTGGGCACGTGCCGGGGGCGGTCAACATTGCGCTTTCAGGACAATTCGCTTCATGGGCGGGCGCAACGCTCGGAATTCATTCCCGGCCGGTGCTGGTAGGGGCTTCTGATACGCAAGTCGAAGAAGCGCGAATGCGCCTGGCGCGCGTCGGCATCGAAGAGTTGCGCGGGTATCTGGCGGGCGGCATTACCAAGTGGCAGGAGGCCGGTTTGCCGTTGCTCACTACGCCACAGATTTCGGTGCAGGAACTCTGTCAGAGGCTCGGTGCCGGGCACGATGGCGGGAAGGCCGAGAGCATCGCGGTGCTCGATGTGCGTCGCGAAGGCGAATGGAATACCGGTCACATCGCACAGGCCGAGTGGCGGGCGCTCGATGCGTTTCCGCACGGCATGCCTGAAATCGGAATGGGCGGGACAGTTGCCATCCACTGCAAGAGCGGGTTCCGCAGCATGATTGCTTGCAGTCTGCTGGAGCGAGGTGGGCATCGTAACGTGGTCAACGTTGTGGGAGGCTTTGACGCGTGGAAGGCGGCGGGACTTCCGGAAAGCAGTTCTCAGTTGTCAGTTCTCAGTTCTTAGTAAAGGCGCTCGGTGTCGGCCTTTCGTGAAGCCACCATCATGTTTACCCGCGGGCGGCGGATTGACTTTTCGCCAGGACATCCTCGGGTCGCGCTGGGAGTTGGGGCAGCGACGACATCAGGCGGCGAGTGTACGGATGGACAGGCGCGGCGAAGATCTGTTCGGTTGGCCCGCATTCTACGATCTGGCCTTCGTTGAGGATGGCGATGCGATGGCAGATTCCGGCGACGGAAGGCAAATCGTGCGAAATATAGAGGATGGACATTCCAGTTTCGCGATTGAGGCGGGCGAAAAGCTGGAGGATTTCCGATTGCGTGATCACGTCGAGGGCGCTGGTCGCTTCGTCGGCGAGGAGGAGGGCAGGCCGGTGCATGACGGCCATACCGATCAGCACGCGTTGCGCCTGTCCGACGCTCAATTGCTGGGGGCGCTTCCTTAGGAAATCGTCGGCGTCGGGGAGGCTGACACTGGTGAGCGCGGAACGGATGGCGGTTTCGCAGTCGGCTTTCGTTGCGGATGCCTCGCGATGGGCGCGCCAAGCTTCCTCGAGTTGCGTGCGGATGCGGAGCGCGGGATTCAGCGAGGCAAGTGGGCTCTGGAGGACGAGGCTGAGAGAGCGTCCGCGGATCTTGCGCAGGTCGCGCTCTCGCATGGAGAGCAGGTCGGCTCCCTGAAAAGTGATTTTCCCTTCCACCGTGGCGCGCTGGCGGCCGAGCAGGCCGAGGATCGCGAGGGCAAGCGTGCTTTTGCCCGAGCCGCTCTGGCCGATCAAGCCGAGAACTTCACCTTGCTGGATTTCGAGTGAAAGGCCGCGCAGGACGGGCTCTTTGCCGGGGTAGCGGACAGTGATCCCCGCCGAAAGCAGAGCAGGGTTACCAGCTGCCGATCCCCCGCTACGCTCGAGATGACAGTTCGTTGATTGCGCTGTGCTCAACATTTAGATCTCAGCGTTCGTTCGGCCCTGGCTTCGTTCGGCGAGCGTTCACTCGGCTCAGCGTTTGGCGGTTGCCGTTCCGGTCAGCGTCAGGCGTTCGGCGTTCCAGAATGTTTGCGGGAAGAGGATTCCGGGGTTCGCTCCCGCAACCGACGTAGAGACCGCCGAAAGTGCGTTCAGGTTGACCAGATAAATGAACGGCGCTTGTTCGTAAACGATTTCCTGCACCCGGTCAAAACTCTGCTTGCGCTTCTTCGCATCGGAGGTCTCGGCCTGGGCCCGCATTAACTTGTCGATTTCCGCTTCCCATGCGGTTTCCGGCGATTTCTGCTGTGGATTCCAGGCATGATTTTCCGCTGAGCTCATCCAGATATTCATCTGGTCGGTGGGGTCGAGGCTTACGTTGTGGAATCCGAGAAGTGCAGCTTCGTAGTTGAACTTCTGTGAGATGCGCTCGATCAGCGACGGAAAGTCGAGCGTGACCAGATTGACCTTCATGCCAATCTTGCCGAGATCTTCCTGGATCAAAACTCCCATGCGCTCGCGCGGCTTGCTTCCGGCGTTCGTCACGATCGAAAACTCGACCGGGTTGCCGCTCTTGTCGACGAGGGTTCCGTTCTGCATGTGGAAGCCGTCGGCTTTCAGGCGGTCGAGAGAAGCCTGCGGGTTGTGCGGCTCGGGCTTGAGGGTGCTGTTGAACCAGAATCTGTTGGCCGGTGAAACCGGGCCGACGGCAGGCTGAGCGTGGCCGTTGTAAACGATGCGGGCGATGTCCTCGCGATTGAGCGCCTCGGAAACGGCGCGGCGGAAATTCGCCGAGCGGAACCAGGCGCGTTTGTATTCGGGGATGGATGCGGCCGCGACCTGATTAAACCACAGGAAATCGGAATCAAGCGACGGGCCGGCATCGTGCACGAGCTGAGGAGAGCTGGAGGCGAGGCGGTCGAAATAGTCGGTGTCGATCACGTTGATAAGGTCGAGCTCGCCGCGCTTGAAGCGCAGCATCTCGACATCGCGGTTGGACTGAATGTCGAGGTGGATGGAATCAAGGTAGGGCAGGCGACGGCCCTGGGAATCCTTTTTCCAATAGTTGGGGTTGCGCTCGAGCAGCACGCTCGATCCAGCCTTGTATTCGGCGACCATGAAGGGGCCGAGAACGGCCGCTTCTTTCTTGAGCGAGTGCGCGGAAACGATGACGAGTTCGTCGAAGATACGATCGATACCGACGATCGGGCCGGGGAAAGTAATGGAGACTTGATCCGGAGCAATCACCTTGGTGATGACGGCGTTGCCGGCGGCGCGGAATTCATCGCCGACTGGAGAATGCAGCGTGGGATCCATGAGGCGCTTCATGGTGAAGGCTACGTCGTCGGCCGAAAAAGCGGTGCCGTCGGAAAAGTGCACGTCGTGACGGAGTTTGAAGTTGATCTGCTTGCCGTCAGGCGTGACCTTCCACGATTCGGCGAGTTCGGGCGTAAGCTCCTGCGTATGGCGGTCAACGCGAGTGAGCACGCCTCCGGTGAGATAGCGGATGGCCAGCGAGGACTCGTCATCGACGAGCAGCGGGTCGAAGGTTTTGGGTTCGGTGCGGAGGCAGAAGCGTAGCTGGCTGCTGTTTTGCGCGACGGCGGCGAGGGTGAGGAGGCAGGAGAGTGCAAGGATGAAGGAGATTCCTCGCTTCGCTCGGAATGACAATCTACCACGCTTTCGGAATGACAATGGATGGCCGGTCATGCGGTCACCTCCTCGTTCGATAACAGCAGTTGGAAAGACGTCATCACTACAATGAGCAGAAGCAAGGGAACCAGACGCCAAGGTTCCTCACGAAATGAGATAAGACCTTCGAGTTCACGGAGCAGGCTCCCCCAGGAGGGAAGCGGTTCGGCAACGCCGAGGCCGAGAACACCGAGATTGGCCTCGCTCAAAATGAAGACCGGGATTGAGATCCAGAATTGCGCGTACAAGATCGGCTTTAGATTCGGCAGAACGTGAACGAGAAAAAGACGCGGGCCGTCGAGCCCGGAGGCGCGGGCCTGAAGCACAAAATCGGAAGAGCGGAGTGCATCGGCACTGGTGGAAAGAACGCGGGCCGAGGCGGCCCAACCGAGCAACCCGAGCACTAAAAACGTTATCAGGACCGAAACCAGCGGCGAAACATTCAGGGGCAAAAGCGCGCGCACGGTGATTAGCAGAAAAAGCCAGGGCAGCGATAAGAAAAGGTCGGTGAATGCGCGCGCCATTTTGAGCCACATTCCACCCAGATAGCCGGCAATTCCGCCGATTAGCGCGGCCAACGCGGTGGAGACCAAAGCGGCGGCGGGCGCAAGTAGAAGAGAGATGCGGGTGCCGTACAGGGTGCGCGCGAAGCGGTCGCGGCCGAGTTCATCGGTACCGAGCAGGTGGGCGCGGGATGGCGGCGAATCCGGTACTTCGCGGAATTGTTTCGCGTATCCGGCAGGCGCCAGCCAGTTCGCGGCCAGCGAGAGGCCGCAGACGATGAGCACGACGACACACGCCAAGTAACGGGCTGCTTTCATGCAGCTCTTATGCCTCCGGAGGCCGCAACACGTAATTCATTACATCGGCACCGGAGTTGGCGAGCAAGGTTACTAGCGTAACCAGGACAGTCAGATTCACAAGCAGAGGCAGATCGCGGGAGAGCGCGGCTTGCCATGCGAGTTGACCGATGCCGGGCAACCCGCAGAGGCTCTCCACCGGGATAGCGGCTCCGAGGGCGATGCTGATAGTGACGCCCGCCAGGGCAATCATTTGCGGTCCGGCCACGGGTAGAGCGTGGCGAGCAAGGATGCGGAGTTCGCCGAGTCCGCGTGCTCGCGCGGCTGTGATGTGAGGCATCGCGTAGGCCTTGGCGAGCAGGTTGCGCGAGTAGCGGTAGATTTTCGGAAACACGATCAGCGCAATCGCGAGATACCCGGGAGAGTTGAAGATGACCGACGCGAGAGCAAGGACAGCCGCGGGAATACAGAGGAAGGCGCCGCTTAGGGCGGTGCCGAGGACTTCACCCGGCGGCCGCTGCCACAGGCAGGCGGTGAAGGCGAGAGTCGAAGCAAGAAGCCAGCCCAGGAGGAGGCCGACGCCGGCAATGCGCAGGGTGACGGGCCAGCGCTCACGAAGAAGATTTCCGACCGGTTGCCCCAGCGCTTGCGACGTGCCCAGGTCGCCGTGCGCCGCCCCGCGCAGGTAGGTAGCGTAAAAGCGGAGGATGTTGTGCTGCGAAGCGCGTTCGGCTCGAATGGCGCGGAGGCTTTCCGCGCTCAGACTCGGATCAAGTTCGCGCTCGTCGGTGTCAAAGCCGGGAGCAAGCCGAACCAGCGTCGCCGAAAGCAATCCCCCCAGCAGAACGAGGGCGGCGATCGATGCGAGGTGACCCACGATTTTGCGGACGAGCATAGAAGCGTCCTAGTTGACAGTTGCGCCGCGGGTGCGAGAGGGCACGGGGTCGGCCTTGTGCTCGGAATCGGCGTGGTGAACCTGTTTCATGGAATACATGCGGCGATCGGCTTCGGCAAGCAGACGCTCCGCGTCGAACCCATCCTGCGGGCAGAATGAAGTGCCGACACTCAACGACACCAGGTTGCGTCCGGCGATCTTGCGGCCGGCTGCGATGGCTAGTTCATTCAAATGGCTGGCCTTATCGGCGCTGGCTTCGGCCTGAAGGCCGGGAGCGACCACGACGAATTCATCTCCGCCCATACGCGCGACATAGTCATAGCCACGACAGGCCGCTTTTATCTGGGCAGCAAAGTCCTTGAGTAGGTTATCGCCTTCAAGGTGGCCATAGAGATCGTTGATCTGCTTGAAATTGTCGAGATCGCAGACCATGACGGCCAGCGAGGTGCCGGTGCGGCGGCAACGGGCAAGTTCGCGCGCGAGGTGGACGTAGAGAGAACGCGCGTTCGGCAGGCCGGTGAGGTAGTCAGTGACTGCCGAATTCTCGGCCTGCTGGTACTTGAGAGCGTTCTCGACGGAGAGAGCGATTTTGGAACTGACGGCAAGCAGAATGCGCAGATGATCGGCCGTAAAGGCATCGCGTTCGGCGCGATACATGGCGAGCACACCAACCACGCCGTTCAGTCCATCCAGTGGCACCGCCAGTGCGGAACGCTGCGTGGTGAATTTCTCCGGATCGGAGACATATCCAGCTTCCACTTCAGGATTGCCATTCAGGATGGGCTTGCGGTTTTCCGCGACCCAGCCACAAAGGCCCTGCCCGACTTTGATGTTGAGCGAGGAAAGCAATCGGAAGTTATCCCCGCTCACCAGTTCCGGAACCAGGTGGTCTTCCTTCATAAGGAACACAACCATGGAATCGTACGGAACCAGCCTGCGCAGCCGCATGGAGAGAACGGACAAGGTTTCGCCAAGGCTGAGCGAGTTGCCTAAGTCCTGGCTGATTTCGAACATGGTTTGCGCTTCCTGGCGAGCGGAGGCGATCGAGGCGAGGAAGTCGGCATCGCTGGCAGGNNGTTCGTAGCCGGCGGCGGGCTCGACGCTTCGTTCCGTGCGAACCTGGACTGAAAGACCGGGTTCGACGGAAGTCTCCGACGACTGCGCCATAGCCTCGAGTTCGCGGTAACGGCGTTTGAGAACGTCGACCACGGCAGGATCGAACCAGGTGCCGGACAGGCTCACGACTTCCTTCATTGCATCGTCGAGCGGCAAGGCGTTGCGGTACTGGCGATGGGAAGCAAGAGCGTCCAAACAATCGACTGCCGAGAGCACACGCGCTCCCCTGGGAATCTCTTCGCCTTTCCGCCCGTCCGGATAGCCCGTTCCATC
>PLHN01000004.1 GCA_003139975.1 Acidobacteriaceae bacterium | reverse complement strand
TTCGTGCCCATCCCGTACGACGACGAAGTGAAAGCTCGCGAAGACGTGCGCAACGGGAAAATCCAGGGCGCGGTGATCATTCCGCCGCAGTATTCGAAGATGGTGTATGAGAAGAATCACCCGCGCATCGCGCTCATCGTCGACAACACCGACAACTTCGTGAGTTCGTCGCTCGAATCGACCATGACGGATTTAACCGCCGCGCTGAACCAGCCCGACGTCGAACCCCGCCTCCTGCAGCAGACCGCACTCGAAACTGTCGAGCTCTACCCTTTCATCGAATATATGAAGTATCTCCTCCCAGGTTCGATTGCACTGGCCATGTTCGTGTCGGCGATGATCGGCGGGGGCATGCTCTACATCGACGACAAGGCGCGCGGCGTGCATGAAGGCTATCTAGTTACCCCAATCACGAAAACCGAACTCGTGTTCGGGTTGAACGGAGCGGGCGCGATCAAGGGCATCCTGACGGGCGTGGTCATAACCATGATCGGGTCGTTGCTGGCGGGCGTAGGGACGATCTTCCATCCCGCAACGATTCTTGGACTTTTGGCCATGGTCGTGGCTACGGCATCAGCCTTTAATTGCATGATGTTCCTCATGATGGTGCGGGTGGAAGACCCATTGGTGCCGCGGGCAACGTTTGGCATTCTCAATACGCTGCTGTTTTTTCCCAGCGGATCGATCTATCCCGTGCAGGCATTTCCCGCGTGGCTCCGGGCGATTGCGATCATAGATCCATTTACCTACGCCGTGCACGGATTCAAATGCCTGCTGTTGAAAGAAACCGGCTTGGGACCGATCATGCCGGATTTGCTTTTCCTGACATGCTTTGCGCTGGGAACGATGGGGCTGGCGCTGCCGCTTTTTAAACGCACGTTGTAGTCGGATCGGAGTTACGCGAAACGCACCCCACGAAGAATACCGATCCAGGGCCGAGCCTGCGTTCTCTCAGCCCGGTATCGGATCGAGTGCGTCTTCCCTCCCCAAGCCAGGAGCAACCTGATTTGGGAGTCGCACGGTTGTCTAATCGGCAAATGGCCGCCAATTCTTGAGTGCCAATAGCCCGTACATTCCTTCGAGCAGGGTTGTCGATCGAACACGTTTTCACTCGTTCGGTTCCGCGATTGCCCGACCCATTGTCGGGAGCGATTGCTCCCCCGCTGGAAACGATGGCCGCGACGCGTGCGGCTGGGGAGAGTTTGCCAGCAGACAAAAAAGAAGGTTGGTCAAGGCCCGGCGGCCTTTCAGGCGAAGCCAGATGAAGCGCCCCACGCGGCTGAGGCGGACGTCTTCCGGGCTAAGGCGGGCGATGTAGCTTGAGGTGATGCGCGCCATTTCGGCGAGATCGCCCGTCACGAATTCAACATCGTTTGGACGCGCGAGCAGCCGCAGTTGTTCGAGTTGCCGTGCAACGCTTCTCGATGGGGCGACACAGGGCTGCGTACGGCAATCCAGAATTCTTTCGATCGCATAAAGAGCCGCATGATCGACGCGTGCCCCAAACGCAAGATACAGCGTGTTAGTAGAGGCGGCGTAGTTGAACGGGATCATCTGGAATGCTTCCAGAATGTGCAGCGGGATGTTGCCGATGGAATCGACAATGGAGTGATCGAATGACGAAGCAACCGGGCATCCCCATTGCAGGGCTAGAGCGGCCGTAACGTCCTGCTCGGAGGCGAAGCCAAGTTTTTCAATCCAGTCACCGATGCTCCCATAACGCGCACGGCGCTGCGCTTCGAGGGCGGCGCGCACTTCCAGGTGCGTGATCTTGCCGCGCGCCACCATCAGCAGACCCAGTGGAATTCGGTGGGGAGTTTGCACCGATGGGGTCAAGGCGCGCAGCCGCGAAATTTGGCCCATCAGGGCGGTTTCCAGACACTGCGGACGGCAGTAGAACTGCCCATGGAGGAAGACACCCGCACTGCGGCGAAGCAGGCGCTGCCACAGCGGTTTGGCGCCCGGGCATGAAACCAGAGCGCACTCTGGGCGCTTGGCTCCAGCGTGATGACGGTGGATCCAATCGACGGATCGGACAAGCGGTTTGAGAAAGTCGGCCATGGGCGGAAGGCTCGTTCGCAACATTCCTTTCAAAGAATCGCGCTTCCCACGGACACACCGGTACCGGGCGGGGGATCGACCACTTCAGTGACGCGCAGTCCGTACTTCCCATCGATGACGACAACGTCGCCACGCGCGATCACGCGTCCGTCAAGGAGCAGATCCACGGGGGAACTCAGTTCGTCGTCGAGTTCGACAACCTGGCCCGTACTCAGGGCAAGTACGTCGCGCAGCAGAATGCGCCGCGTTCCGAAGCGCAACTTAACGCCCAGGCCAACACCACGGAGGCGTCCGTAACCGGCGGATACCCGCTCGGGAACAGGACCTTCCTGGGTTCCGCGTGGCGGCGCCGCTGCAATCGGCGCCGCTGCGCCCGAACCCGCCCCCGGAGAGGTGGACGGAGGAGACACAGAGGCGGAAGGCGCGGGAGACGCGGATGCCTCCTTGACCTGCGCGCGCGCCGCGAGAGCGGCCGCAAGCGCGGGACTGATGCGAATTTCCAGGGCGATCTCACGCCCGGCCTCATCGCGCGTGCGGAGCGTGGCAACATGGTCGGAAGTCCAGGCCCAAGGCGCTTCGGCGCGCAAAAGCTGGAACTGCACCGGGCCGCCTGCCCTCTCTCCGACGCTGGTAGCCACAAGGCCGCCAATCTGGCGCAGTAGCTCTTCCAGAGCTTCTCGACTTTCCCCGCTGAATTCTTTCTCGGACCCCCCGTCGCTGGAAGACGGGACCGTCTCTCCCAGAAACTTGCCTGCAAGGCGCTGCCCCGAAGTCTCAGAAAGGCAGAACGCCATTTCTCCCTGAACCGCTCCCAAAGCGGCCACCGTATAGCGCAGGTCGGACTCCTTGGTGGCAAGCGGTTCGAAGATAGTCTCGAACACCGTCGGTTGTCCTGAGATTTGCGAAAGAACGTCCTGCGTGCAAGATCTCCAGGCATCCAACCAGGCCTCAAGCTCAGGCTTAAACGCATTGGACGAAGTGGCATCGGTCATGATGGCTCTCTTTTCACGATTCAGTCACCGCAGAAGCCTGCGGCTCAAGCGCCAGCACCCGGGCCGCGCGGCGCGCCCCAACCCGAACAGGAGCCGCCGACAAGAGCGGCACTTCTTCAATCTGAAGGCTTGCCGCCGCTGCTGCGCTGCGCGGGAATGGCAGCAGGTCGCCCGGAGCGAGCCGCGATAGATCTTCGATGCGAACGTTCATATGGGGCATGGCAAGCTCCAATGGAAACACGCAGTCCAGCAGACGCTTCTGGATTTGGTTACGGGTTTCGACTGGGCTGTGCGGACGCCGGTAACTGATGGCTGCGGAAATCTTGCGCAAGAGCGCGTTCGAGACCAACGCGGGTACAGCGAGGTTGAGGGTGCCGCGAGTTTCGGCCATTTTGATTTCGAAACTGAGACACAAATTCTTTTCGTCGGGCGGCATTAAGCGCTGTGCCTGGGAAATCTGCTGGCAGGCTCCGAACTTGAATTCGAGGTTAATCGCCTGCCAGCTCATCCTCAGGTCGCGGCAGATGATCCGCATAACGCCTTCCAGAATCTGATCTTCGATTTCGGTAAGGTCGCGGGTAAGTTCACCCGACTTGCCTTCACCGCCCATCATCACGTCGATCAGCGGAAATGCGATTTCGAGATCGAGCTGCAGAACGGCGACCGTGCCAAACGGCGACAGGTCGCAGGAAGCTAGATATGTTTTTCCCGGCACCCTCTGCAGAAATTCGCGATACGTTAGGTGCTCGGCCGAGACCAGACTGCAGTCGAACACCACCCGCAGGAATCCCCCCACCGATGTCGTAAGGTTCCGCGCGAACGCTTCGTGAAGTTGATTGATGGCACGCAGCTGTTCGGCTCCGATCTGGCCGGACTGGCGTATGTCCCAGGGGTTGACCACTGCTTCCTTGGGGAGCGCCCTGGCGGAGGCGCCGGCGCGCGCGGCTCGAACCATCTCGTCGATTTCGTGTTGATTGAGAACTTTGTCCATAAAATGTCCGCGTCCTCCTAGCGTCCGGCCCCTTGCCCGAGCGCCCGTTCTCCGGCGGGATCAAGGAAGTTAAGCCGCGTCCGCAGGCGCACCATGGCGAGCGAATGGATCTGCGATACTCTCGACTCCCCGATTCCAAGCACAGCGCCCACTTCCTTCATCGTGAGTTCCTCGAAGTAGTAAAGCGAAAGTACACGCTGTTCTTTTTCCGGAAGCTCTGCGATTGCTTGTCCTAGCAACTGCTTCATCTCGGACCGCAGACACTGGAAAAATGGCGCGTCTTCCGGCTTTGCGGGAATGGCGACCGCCAAGTCTTCTTCCTTGCCGCTCTGCGGCGACTCAACCCGCAGGCTGCCGATCTCGAGCATATTGAGTTCGGAAAGCAGCGTTTGCAGTTCTTCGAGCGGCATCTCCAATTCACGGGCCAGATCGATTTCCGTCGGCGTTCGTCCCAGGCGGATCGAAAGCTGGTTATGCGCCTCTTCCACCTGGCGCCCCTTCCGCCGCAGCTCGCGCGGGCTCCAGTCAAGCTCGCGCAGACTGTCGAGAATCGCGCCCCGGATACGGAACTTGGCGTACGAACTGAATTGCACGTGCTTCGACTGATCGAATTTGCCCAGAGCATCGATCAGCCCGAGAACGCCGGCGTGCACCAGATCTTCGAAGGGAACGTGGCGTGGCAGCCGCTCGTGAATGCGCCGCGCAATATACCGGACGTGCGGCAACTGCTCCATCAGAATCCGCTCGCGTTCGGTATCGCTCGCGACACCTTGATAAGCATGGGCAGGATGTTTGGTCATAGGTCTGGCCCTCTTTCGTAGAACGGTCTTCGTTGGTCGGTATTAATTCCTTTCATCGCACCGTCCCCAGCGACTGCACTGGAATCATGGGCGGAATCTCGAGCGGTGAAAGCACGACTACTTTGGGGAGAAAAGGTTCGAGCAGACGCCGCAGGTGAAAACGCGCCGGCGTCGGACACAGCAGGATGGGGGCGGTCTGCGCCACCTGATCTCCAGCCAGCTGCTTCAGGCTTTCCAGCACGCGCCGCACAAAGGAAGGCTGCAGCCCAGTACTGGTCGCAGGCGCAGCCTGCGGCGCATAGGCGCGGCTGAGTTCTTCTTCAATGGAATGGTCGAGCGTGAGCACCCGCAGGCCTCCGTCGTCGGAGAGCAACGGACGCACCAGAGCGCGGCCCAGAGCCTGGCGCGCGGCTTCGACGAGCAAGACCGGGTGCTTGGTCGAGGCGGAAGCATCCAGCAGCGCTTCGAGAATAGTCGCAAGATCGCGAATCGATACCTGCTCGCGCAACAGTTGCTGCAGCACTTTCTGCACCTCGCCGAGCGAGAGCGTTTTCGGAACCAGTTCCTCGACGAGCTTGGGATGGCCATCGCCCAGCCGGTCGAGCAGCCGCTTGGTTTCGTGCCGCGTAAGCAACTCGTAGGCATGCTGGCGGATCACTTCCGCAAGATGAGTCGAAAGAACGGAGGTCTGATCGACCACCGCATATCCACTCGCCAGAGCCTGCGATTCGAGCGCGCGGGCGATCCAAAGCGCGGCGACTCCGAAAGCAGGCTCGCGTGTGGGGGTGCCGGCCAGCGCGGGCGGCGATAATTCGGAGCTGATGGCGAGCACGCGGTCATCAGCCATTTCCCAGCGGGCGATTTCGACGCCGCGCAGCGAGATGACGTATTCGCGCGCTTTGAGACGCACGTTGTCCGTGATATGGATCGGCGGAACGATGAAGCCAAGTTGCAGCGCAAGATTGCTGCGCAACGCCTTGACCCGCGCCAGCAGTTGCCCTCCCTGCGCCGCATCGACCATCGGAACCAGCGCATAACCGACTTCGAGCGAGAGTTCGTCGAGCTTGAGCAGGTCTTCCAGAGAATCGGATTTCGCAGATTTCTTGTCCTTTTCGCCGTCGCCCGGGCCGCCGGCAGCGGCGGCGTCTTTCGCCGCATCGGAAGCAGCGGGCAAACGCCACGCGAGCATCGCCACCAGGACGCCCAGCGTGAGGAAGGAAAATTTCGGCAGCCCGGGGATGAGAGCGAGCCCGAACATGACGCCGGCAGCAATCTGCAGCGGGCGCCGGCGCGAGAGCAGCTGCGTCCCGAGGTCAATCGAAAGCGTCGAACCGGAAGAGGCGCGCGTCACCACCATGCCGCCCGCCATCGAGACCAGAAGCGAAGGAATCATGGTGACCAGGCCGTCGCCGACGGTGAGTACCGTGTAGGTCTTGAGCGCCTCACGGAAGGGAATGTCGAGTTGAAAAACCCCGATCAGGAACCCGGCGAGAATGTTGATGCCGGTGATCAGAATGGTCGCAATCGAATCGCGCTGGTTGAAGCGCGCGGCTCCATCCATCGCGCCGTAGAACTCGGCTTCGCGTGCCACCTGTTCCCTTCGTGCGCGCGCCTGGTTCTCGTCGATCAGCCCCGCGTTGAGATCGGCATCGATCGCCATCTGCTTGCCGGGCAACGCGTCGAGGGTAAAGCGCGCCGTAACTTCGGCGGTGCGCACCGCGCCATGGCTGACGACGATGTATTGAATCGCGATGAGGGCCAGGAAAAGAACGAATCCGACGACGTAATTCCCACCTACGACAAATTGTCCAAAGGCTTCGATCACGCGCCCGGCGGCACCCGAACCTTCGTTGCCGTGCAGCAAAATCCGGCGGCTGGAGGCAAGATTGAGCGAGAGCCGGAACAGTGTAAGCAGAAGCAGCAGGCTCGGAAACACCGAAAACTGCGCGGGGCGCAGGATCTGAAGCGCGCTCAGCAGCACCAGCACGCTCGCCGCAATACTCGTCGCCAGCAGCAGGTCCAATACGATTGCCGGCAGCGGCACCAGCATGACGAAAACCAGGCTGACCGCGGCAATCGGGACGATCCAGTCGCTGAGCGGGTTGCGGGCAGGCGCGGCGGCAGGCATCAGCGGAGGACCTGGGGCCGCGTGGGGATGGAGGCATTAGGGGAAACCGTAGCCGCGGCGCGCGACGCGGCCGCCGCCTGCGCCCGCGCCTGTGCGCGGTAAACTGCCGCCAGAATCTCGGCAACGACGGCGTAGAGTTTCGGCGGAACGCTCTGCCCGATTTCGACTGTGCGATAGAGCAGGTGCGCGAGCGGCTTGTTCTCGACGATGGGAATGTTATTCCAGTGCGCGATCTCGCGAATTTCCGCAGCCAGCAGATTGCGCCCTTTGGCCACCACCACCGGAGCAGGCATCAACGCGTTATATTCGAGCGCAATGGCATAGGCGGTCGGGTTGGTAATCACCACGGTAGCGCGCTTGGCATCTTCGAGCATCCGGCGCCGCCGCACCTGCCGCTGCAGCCGCCGAATCCTCGACTTGATCAGAGGATTGCCCTCGCTTTCCTTGTATTCGTCCACCAGTTCCTGGCGGCTCATTTTGAGCTCGCCCTCGAAGTGGCGGCGCTCGAAAAAGTAATCGAAAAAGGCCCAGAGCAGGAGCACGAGTGCGGACTTCCAGCCCATCTCAAACACGCGCGACGCCGTGAAAGCAGCCACGCCGTGCGGATTACGTGACGGCAAAGTCATCAGAGCGCCCCAGTCGCGGCGCAGGCAGGCGTACGCGATGGAAATGACTGCTGTTCCCGGCAGCGCGCTCTTCAGAAATGAGCGCAAGGCCGTGGTGGAAAAAAGCTGGCGCACACGAGCCGCCGGCGAGATGCGGGAAAGCGTAGGCAGAAGAGAGGCCGGGGCGAAAACGAGCCCGCCCTGCGCCACGGCCGAAGAGTTCTGGCAGGGCCAGCCCAGCCCGAGCGCCGCTCCGGTCGCGGCAAACAGCGAAGCGTGGGTTAGGAACGGAGGCAGCGCGTCCATGCGCAGGCTGCCGGAAACAGCGCCCTCCAGACAATCCCGGTAAAACGCCCGCCAAAGCTGCGGGAAGGTGGACATCTGTGTGAAAAGCAGGAGCGTCGCTGCCACCGCGGCCGAGGCTCCGATCAGATCGCGGCTGCGTGCGACCTGTCCCTTTTCGCGCGCTTTCTGGCGCCGTCTCGGGGTTGCCTGCTCGGTTTGATTTGCTTGGGCCATACCGGGTCGCCGTCAACGGGCGAGTTTCAGAATCCTTTCCGAAGCTTCGAGCGCGCGTTCGAAGCGCGCATCGAAAAAGCGCGGCCATAGACTGACGCCGCCAACCAGCAGCCCCAGGCCCAGCATGTTCTTGAGCGAAATGCCGAGAAACAAAACGGGAAATTGCGGCGAAGCTTTGCCCAGAAACCCGAGCGCGACATCGGCAAACAAGCTTGCCACCAGCACCGGCGCGGCGATCTGCACGCCCGCCACCCACATGCCGGTAGCGAATGCGAGCAACGCCGACGCCGCCGGCCAGGTCAGCGACAACGATCCCGGAGGGAGATAGTCAAAGCTGCGCCCCAGGCCCCGCAGCAGCCAGTGCGGCACGCTCAACTGGATGAAGAGCACCAGCACGATGAGCTGACAAAAGGTAGTAAGAACGGTCGAATCGGCCTGGCTGTCGGGATTGAGCACGCTCGCCAGCGAGTAGCCCATCTGTACCCCGCACATCTGCCCGGCAAGCTGAACCGCATCGAAGAAAAACTGCAGCGTGAAGCCGAGCAAAAAGCCGACAGCAAATTCCCCCGCGAGCAGGACCGCCGCCGCGGGCGCGGCAAGCGCAGAAGCGGGCGCGTGCACGAGTGGCACCAGGAATACGGTGAGCAGAATGGCCAGACCAACCTTGATGCGCGGCGGCACGGAGGCGCTGCCGAGAAACGGCGCCGACACCAGCAGCCCGCTGACGCGCGCCAGCGCAATCATCCAGACCAGCACTGCCTGGCCAATCGGAATGGCAAAACTCGCGTTCATCAAGCTCCCATCTCACTCATTTCGAAAACCACACCTTGAAAACGATTGCCAAACCTGCTCCTCACCGCAGCAACGGATGGAAGTCGCTCCACATCGCGATCGTGAAAACCATCAGCTTGCGCAACATCCACGGCAGCAGCAGCAACGCTGCGGCCGCTACCGCCGCCAGGCGCGGCACCGTCGAAATCGTCTGGTCCTGCAGCGACGTGAGCACCTGCCCGACGTTCACCAGCAGGCTCACCACGGTCGCAATCGCCAGCAGCGGCGCCACCATAAACAGCGCGATTTCGAGCGTCCCGCGTACTAACGCGATCGTTTCTGCAGTTTCCATACCCGTCCGTCAGGCAAAGCTTTTCATCAGGGAACCAACCAGCAGGTTCCACCCGTCGACCACCACAAACAAAAGAATCTTGAGCGGCGTCGAAATTACGACCGGCGGCAGCTGCAGCATTCCAACCGACGTGGTGATCGCCGCCGTGACCAGGTCGATTACAAGAAAAGGAAGAAACAGCGCGGCTCCGATCTTGAAACCGGCCTGCAGTTCAGACAGCAGATAAGCCGGTGCGACAATGCGCATGGAGAGATCGTCCGGCGAGCCCGGCCGCGGCGCTCGCGCCAGTTCGACAAAAAGCGCGAGATCCTTTTCGCGCGTGTATTTGAGCATGAAGTGGCGCATCGGCACCGAACCGCGATCGAGCGCAGACCAGGCATCGATACGCCCGGCTTCGAGTGGAACCAGCGCGTCGGAGTAGATCGCGGCGCCCACCGGCTGCATAAGAAAAAAAGTGAGAATCAGGGCGAGCCCAATCAACGTCTGATTGGACGGTGCCGTCTGCGTGCCCAGCGCCTGCCGCAGAAAATGAAACACGACCAGCAGGCGCACGAACGGCGTCATCGAGAGCAGGATCGCCGGCAGCAGCGTCAGCAGCGTCAGCAATACGACGATGTTCCAGGGCACCGACCCCCCGGACAGATTGAGCGGGAGGCCGGGAGCGGCCTGGGTATGGGTATGGGCGCGGGCCCACAAATCGGGAGCCGATGCGCTCAGGGAAACGAGCAGAAGTACAACGCAGCGTTTCCACGAAAACCCGGCCCGCTTCATACGCTGCCTCCATCGTCGGACGGATCCGGTTCCGGGCATGTCGCTGTCGAATTTGCTTCGCCGCCCCGAACATCCGGCAAACGCGCGAGAAGCGTCACCGTCGAAGGGCCGCACCCAATCAAAAAGCGCTGGCGCTCGAACTGAACAACCGAGACCATGCGCCTGTCGCCCAGGGCGGCGCTTTCGGAGACAATGAGCGACTTCGGAACGCGGCGAGTGCGTGCAATCACGGCCCGCCAAAAACCCGCAGCTTGGCGAGACAGGGCAACGAGCTGTCTCGGCAAAGCACTCGGCCAACGCCACGCAGGCGTGAGCTTTGACTTCACCAGCCTGGTCTGGATAAGCTTCGCAGGAAACGGCAGCGACCCGATCAACTTCGTTCCCTGCAACAACGGCGGATTGGCAGATGTGGTTTCCACTCTCAGGCAAGCTCCGTCAGGCGCACCGCAACGTGGTTGTTGACGATTTCGAATTCGCTCCAAGCGATGAGTTCTCCGTTTATGCGCAGGGGAACGTCTGCCCCCACCGTCCAGCGCGTATCTACCAGCCGCCCCGCCGTGAGGGCGACAAGATCGGCCACTCTAAACTCAGGCACGGGAATCTCGACCGACAGCAGGCAGGGCAACGCTTCCACCCGCATCCAGGGGTCGCCAACGGGAGTCTCGGGTTTCGCTTGGGCGGCTGCGGCCATTACATTTGCACCAGAAATTCCGTGAAATACACGTCTTCGATCCCGAGAGCGGGCGCGCGCTCCTGCAGCGCTTTCAGCAGGTCGGCTTTGAGTTTTTGCTTGCCCTCGGAGGCCAGCAACTGTTCGGGCTGCGCACTCGACAGCACCGAAAGAATGGTGTCCCGCAACAGCGCAACCGGCACCTCTTCCTTCTTAAGTGGCAGCGCGCGTGACAAGCCGAGCGTGATCCCGATGCGAAGGTAGGCGCGCTGCCCCGCCCCGTCGAGATTCACTACGAAGGTCTCGAGCGCAAGCGTGTTTTCGACTTCGGCGGTGGTGGCGGCGCTGCTCGAAGCGCCCGGACGCATCCAGAAATAGATCCCAGCTGCCGCGGCCACGAACACCACCAAGAAGTAGAAATATCTCTTCTTTCTCGCAGCCTTTTTCTTGGGTACCGCGGCATCCGATGCCGCCGAAACCGTCGCTGCTTTGACGGCTTCTCCTCCCGCAGCCGCGGTGGACACGGTTTTCGCCTGTACCTCGGGCATGCCCGTGGTCAGTGCAAGCCAGGCACCGCACCCGATGCCACCCCGGCGCACAAAAGGAGGATGCCGGAACTTGACTGAATCCAAGCAATTGGCGGGATCTCTTTGCCTGCGCACAAGCGCGGCCAGACAATACAGGGAAACGCCCTCGCTTGTCTGAGAGCGTTCCCATTAGAACTTTCTTGGAAGAGCCGCGGATTTCGCAGCCCTTCGCGCGAGGCAGGTTCTCCCCGTTTGTGAATACATCGGCAGAATTCGTTATTGCTTAAGGTTGATGGTGTCCTGCGCCACCTGATCGAACGTCGTAACCACGCGCGCATTCGCTTCGTAGCTGCGCTGGGCGACGATCAAGGACGCGAACTCCGTGGCAATATCCACATTCGATTGCTCCAGCGCGCCGCCCGAGATCGACCCCAGCCCGCCCGTTCCTGGCGCCCCAATCGTTGCCTGCCCGGACGCCAGCGTCGGCGAAAAGTCGTTGCCACCCACGTGCGATAGTCCCTGTTCATCCGCGAAACTGGCCAGAGCGATCTGCCCCAGCACCGCCGTCTTTCCGTTGCTGAACGATCCGGTGATCGTTCCATCGGAGCCCATGGCGAAATTGACCAGCGTGCCGCTGCCGCTGCCATCCTGCAGAATCGATGGAGTGCTGTCGGCCGACGCCATCTGTGTCAGAAGCCCGTTGCCGTTCTTGTCGAACATATTCCAATTGAACGAAAGATCGTTCGCGCCATCGGCTAGCGTTCCCACCGCCGACGTGCTGATCGCAATGCTGCCGTTCGCCGAAGTCGGACTGGTGAGGTTCCCGTTCCCGTCAAACGTCAACGTGCCCGTCGTGAGCACCACCGGGTCCGTAGGAGTCGTTCCCGCTTTCGGTGTAATATCGGCGAGCGGTATGCTCGCCGAATACGTCCAGGTATTGGTATCGGTCTTGGTGAATGTGAACGTGATGTTGTGGTTGGCACCGAGTGAATCGTAGACAGTTACGTTCGTGGAGTAACTCGTGCCGACCGCATCCGTAGCATTCAGGTTCGAAGTCATCTCCACGTTCGTCGTTGTCGTCGCCGGACTGATCGTTCCGGCCCCGAGCGCAAGCGTGCCCAGCCCAGCGCTGGTATTGATGGCGCCATTTACGGCTTGATACCCTAGCACCTGCTGCCCGTCGGCGGTTTCCAGCAGATTATCTTTCCCGACCTCGAAGTTGCCGGCGCGGGTGTAGCTGTCAACGCCGTCCTTCTGGACCACGAAAAAACCTCCGCCCATGATCGCGACGTCGGTCGAAACCCCGGTTGGAGTCACGTTGCCCTGCGTGAAGTTCGAGGGCATGGAACTCACCGTCGTTCCCGCTCCCTGCTGAATCGGGTCGCCGGCGCCGTTGCTCCCGAGGTTCTCGTAAAACAGGTCGCTGAACTGTACCTGTTCGTCTTTGTATCCGATGGTGTTGAGGTTGGCCAGATTATTGGCGATCGTGGAAAGCGCGGTCGAACTCGCCGTCAATCCGGATAGTGGAATCGAGAACGCTGGCATAAATGTCTCCTTAGTGAGATATGGAATTAACTGTTGCGCTTGCAATGAAGCGGAACTTATCGGCTGATTGCGTGCTACCCGCTGGCACTCGACGTGCCAGTGAGCGCGCTTACCAGCGTCTGCATGGATTGGTCGATCTGCGTAAGCTCGCTCAGCGACTGGAACTGCGCCAGCTGCGCCACGAACTGATTGGGATCGAGCGGATCCATCGGGCTCTGTGCCTGTAGCTGCGCGCTCAGCAACTGCAGGAACATGGTGTCCAAACCGTCGGTCCCGTCGTTCGACGAGGATGAGGACGCGGACGATGAAGAAGTGGAATTTGCCGACGTCGTCGAGGACGCCGCATTAGAATTCGCAAGCGATCGCAGCAAAGGGATATACACAAACCCTCCTACACAAGAATGCTCACGCGCGTTTCCGGCCCTTGCGCCGGGAGCGCCGCGGTTAGATCGGTTTCGATTGTGGACTCGGTCGCCGTCGTCTCGGTTGCTGAAGCAGCGGAGTAGGAGCCTGAAGTTTGAGAAAGATTCTGGCGCGGCTGTCCGTGTTGAAAACTAGTGGCCGTCTGGACGCCGGAGCGGGTGCTCGAAAAATCGACGCCCGTGAGGTTCAGGTGCTGATTCTTGAGCCCAGCCTCGAGACCACCCACTTCCGAGCTGAACCAGCGGGCCAGCTCGCGGTCGCCATGGATCGAAATGCCGACCTGGCTTTGCTCGATGACGGTGTGAACCTCCACATTGCCGAAGGCGCTGGTGTGAACTCCAACCTGCATCTGCAGCGCCGAGGAATCGGGCGTGAGATGGCCGACAGACGCGGCGGACACGCCTTCGCTCGCACCAGGTAACGGTGCGGAGTCGAGCATCTGGTGCGCAGGGGGTAGCTCGGCCGCCGCGCCCGCTTTTTCCGGCGTGGCGGAAGCAGACTCGTTCGGCTGCGGCGTCGGCACAGCGAGGGCAGCGCCGGCAGGAGAGCCTGCAGCGGCCGGCGTAATGGACGCCGGCGTCGTAGAAGAAGCCGCCGTCGTGGCAGCCGTGGACCGCGAAGTGCCAGCCCATTTCTGACCGGGCGACGAAGCCGAGGCTGCGCCCGCTGGAGAGGCCTGCTGAGCCGCGTTGGCTGGATCTCCCGCCGATGGGTAAGTCGAGTCGGGTGCAACCGAAACTGCGTCGGAATTCGCGCTGCTGGACGGGGCGGTGCCGATGGCAACCGCGTTGGCCGTTGGCCCAGCATCACACTGACTTCCCGCCAACGACGCGGAAGCATCCCCAGCGGATGACACTTGCGCGAAAGCGCTTTCCGATGTTTGGGATCGAACAGCGTTGATCGGACTGCCAACCGAGGCCGCCGGCGTGGTACCGCGAGTGGACCCATCCGAAGCGGAAGGGGCGCTGCGGGATGCTGCGGGATGCTGAACTTCGTTGGCCACCGTTGCGTGCGACTGTGGGCCGAAAGCCAACGGCGATGCGATGCGAACCGTTGTGTCGGCGAATGAAAGTGGGAGCGCTTTCGAAGGCGAGGCGGTTTCGTTGTCTTTCGTGCCAGCGTCTGCAACCGATGGCGCCGGAGCAATGGCAGAGCCGGCGGCCGCGGCATCCGCGAGTGGGAGCGCCGGCGTGGGCGATGCGGGTTCGGAGCGAAGGTGAGGAACATCGCCCACGGCTGCGTTACTGACGGGGTAACGAAAAGCGCTGTCGAAGGAGTTGGCGTTGTCGACGGTCGCCTTGGTGCCAACTTCAGGGCCGGCGACATCCTTGAGCAATGCATCAGCGTGGTCGACTGCGTCGGGAGTTGCGGGCCGAGTCGAACCGGAGCCTGGGTCTGAAGCGCCTTGGACCGGGCCCAGCGTCGTCAGTGGCGGAGTGTTCGAACCGTTCGCGGGCGCCGGCGACAAACTCTGAGCGGTGAAATCGGCGGNNAAGTGCGCTGCCGGCAAGTCCAGGCCCGAATTGTTGGCAACGGTCCGGCGCGCCATAGAAGAAACCTGCTCGCCGGAATTTGATTGTGCGGACGTGGAAACCTGTGTGGCAATAGGACGGCCGGCAGAAGCAATCGCAGAAGGTGCAAGCGCCGTGGATATGACCGGCGAAACAAACGATGGGACCGCAACCGAAGGGACCACAGGAGTTGGATTCGCCGTGGAACCGGCAGTTGGCGATGGGCCGCGCGCAGCGGTTGAGGTCGCGCCCAGCAAAGGCACATTCGAAGCGGGCAACGCATTGGAAGTTGGAAGCGCAGCCACTGGGAGAGCGGCGAATAATGTGGCGGGCAGGATCGCGCTTGTCATGACGCTGGCGGCACCCGCGACTTGCGGTCCTGGAATTCCGGTGACCGTGACGCCCGCCTTCGCGCTGGACGTGTTTGCGCTGGACATGTTCGCGTCGGGCGATGCTTTGGCCACTACTTTGAGTGCTGCTTTGGATGTTGATTGAGGCGCTGCTTGTGCGCCAGCTTTCGAATCGAGCTTGACGTCAGACTGAACTTCGCATTTTGTGTTCGCGCCCGCATCGGATCGAACACCGGTGTTGCTCAATTGAACCGCGCGCGCCGCCTGAGAGGTTTGAGCGGGGAGATTTGGCTCCGCAGCACTCTTAGTCGCCGGTAGCGGCCCGCTGGGCGTGGGTGCGCCTTTCGATGCAGCTTTCAAAGATTCGCCCGGGGAAGTGCGCGACATCGCCTCCGAGAAACTCGGCGAGCGGGAGCCGGCGGTGAGCGATGTCGTCCTCGCCGCTTGCACTGTTTCCGGGCTGGAAAGAATGTCCACTCGCATGGCGGTACCACGCAACCGAGGTGCATGCCACCCGCCAAAAGCCCCAGGACAAAATGCGAGTCTGGAGAACCGATCGATCGGACTGCAATTTCAGCAGGTTAGACCCAAGACCGTACAGAAGCTGAAGAGCCGCGGAAGAGGCCACAGGCCTCCGCGCGGCAAGAGTTGCCGCGTAGAGGAAGGCAAAATCAGTCCTTCCCCGTGTGCCAGCGCTGCACCAGGAACACAGCGTCAATCTCCTGCTGCTGACGCCGCGCCTGTTCGAGCTGATAGGCGCGACGCTGGCGGGCACGCAGAGATTCAAGTACCTCGCGCTCCGCCAGCGCCTGCTCATAGGCGTGTGCCGCTTCCTCGTGCAGAGCTTCGAGACGGCGAATTTCTTCCTGGAGTTGAACACGCAACTGTTGCAATTGCTCACGCAGCAGCATCGCAAAATGAAGATCCGCGGCCATGCATCCGGCGGCCAGCGAGCGTGAATCGATGGCCGCCGATTCTTCGAGGAAGCCGTCAAGCCGGGTCAGAGCTTCCTGGGCCCGGGCCACATGTGAGGACGCCTTCTGAAAGGCGAGTGCCCGCTGGTGTTCCAGGCTCTGGCGAAGGCGAAGCAGCGGCGCAAGCGCAAAACGAAAGGCCATAAGAGTCATCCCGGAAGCGCCATCAGCCGATCCAGCGATGATTGCATAGCGGCTGTCTCGTGCGTCGCTTGCGTCAGAAATTCGCGCAGCGCAGGCATGACCGCAATCGCACGATCGAGATCGGGATCGCTCCCTTTCTGGTAAGCGCCGATCCGGATCAGTTCCTCGGAAGCCTTGTACGTGGCAAGCAGGCGGCGGATGTTGCCGGCTTTGGCCCCGTGCTCGCGCGAAATCACGGCCGGCATGATGCGGCTGATGCTGTCGAGAATCGCGATCGGTGGATAGTGATTTTCCGCGGCTAGACGGCGACTGAGCATGACGTGCCCGTCGAGCAGGGCCCGCGCCGCATCCACCAGCGGATCGTTTTCATCGTCGCCTTCCATCAACACCGTGTAGAAACCCGTGATGGTGCCGGCCCCGAACGCGCCCGCGCGTTCGATGAGCCGTGCCAGCATAGTGAAAACCGAAGGCGTGTAGCCCTTGGCGGTGGGCGGTTCGCCCGCCGCCAGCCCGATTTCGCGCTGTGCCATCGCCAGCCGCGTCAGCGAATCGACCACCAGCAGAACGTTTCGGCCTCGCGCACAGAAATACTCGGCAATGGTCGTCGCCGCGAGCGAAGCGCGAATGCGCAGCAGCGGATCCTGGTCGGAAGTGGAAACGACAACCACCGAGCGGCGGCGGCCTTCCGGCCCCAGCGCGTTCAGCAGTTCGCCGACCTCCCGTCCACGTTCACCGATCAGCCCGAGCACCGTAAGATCCGCGTTCGTGTTGCGCGCCATCATTCCAATCAGCGTGCTCTTGCCCACTCCGCTCCCCCCGAAGATGCCCACCCGCTGGCCGCGTCCGCAGGTAAGAAACGCGTCAATCGCGCGAATGCCGCAGCCGAGCGCTTCGTGAATCGGCGTGCGTGCCAGCGCCAGCGGCGCTTCGCGATCGAGGTAACAGCGTTCGCGGCACGCTGGCAACGGGCCTTCGTCCATCGGTTGTCCCGCTCCATCGAGCACACGTCCCAGGAGCTCGTCGCTGACTCGCAGCGAAGGGCGGCAGCCCCACACCACCACCTGGTCGCCGTACCGGATGCCGGTCGGACGCCGCAGCGCCATCGACAGTACGGTGTGTCCGCGGAACCCGACAATCTCCCCGGGCCAGCTGCGCCCGCGCGAATCGATAATTTCGCAAGCCTCGCCGACGGTCGAAAACGGACCCTCCGACTCGATGAGCTGCCCCACCACCTGCGTGACTTTGCCCCGCCAGCGCAAAGACGAAGTGTTTTCAAGATGAGAGAAATAGGTGGAAAGAAGCGCTGCGCTCATCGCCGCGTCCCGCCCGCTACGCCGGGCACAGTGGATGAAGCGGATCTCGCCGGCGCACCACCGCCGGTGTCGGGACGTTCCGCCAGCAGGTCGAGCAACCCGGTTTCAATCTCTTTAAGCTGCGATTCGATGCCGATCTCGGTTGTACCCAGCGAGGTTTCAATGCGGCATTCTCCGGCAGCCAGCGCCGGGTCTTCATGAACTTCGGCCACCGGCGCGCCTTCCGCCTGGCTGGCGAAATAATGGCGCCAGTCCGTTGCTTCCTGCGGATGAACGTGGAGGTTAACCGTGGTTCCGGCATCCAGTTTTTCGAGCGTGACGCGCACGATGCCGGCCAGGGTGTGCGGGTCGAGTTGCACTTCCCGATGCAGGATCTTACGCGCAATGGCGAGCGCCAGCTCAACCACCTCGCCTTCAATCCGCCGGTAATAGACCGTCCGCTCGCGCGCGAATTCATTGACAGCGTGCAGGATTTGCTCCCGGCTCCGCGTTGCCGCAGCCTCGACCGAAGCACGGAGTTGCTGTTCCGCCGACTGCCGTCCACGCTCGAAAGCCTCGCTCTCGCGGCGGCGCAGGTGTGCTTCGGCCACTTGCTCGGCCTTGGCGGCGGAAGATTCTTCTCCCGCCTGCACCTCCGCATAGCAAAATGTTGCGGGCTGGCCGGCCGGGACAGGTTGGAGCTTGGGCGCGCTAGACGACATACTCCTCCTGGTCCTCCGCGCTCAGCACCAGCTTGCCTTCGGTTTCCAGTTTGCGAGCCACATCCACGATTTCGCGCTGCGCATTCCCAACATCCCGGGAGCGCACCGGCCCCATGATCTCCATGTCCTCCTTGAGCATGTCAACAGCCCGCGTCGACATGCACTTGAAGATCAGGTTCTTCAGCTCCTCACCGGCGCCGCGCAGCGCCAGAGCGAGGGCCTTCTTGTCGAGTTGTCCCAGCAGTTCGCGGATTCCCGCCTCGGGCACGCCGATCAGGTCTTCAAAAGTAAACATCAGGTTGCGGATGGCAAGCGCCATTTTGCCATCTTCTTTTTCGATGGTCTCGAGAATGCTCTTGCTGACGGCCGGTTCGAGCTGATTGAGCATGTCGGCGGCCCCCTTGAACCCGGCGTAAGCGCGCCGGCTCTGTTCCCCGAGCGACTCCAGCCGCTTGTGCAGCGCCAGCGAAACCTTCTGCGCCACCTCGGGCGAGAACTGGCGCAATTGCGCCAGCCGCTTGATGGTCTCGGCGCGCATTTCCTCGGGCAGGCACACCAGCAGCGCGGAAGCCTGGCGGGCGTTGAGGTGTGCCAGAATGAGCGCGATCGTTTGCGGGTGCTCGATTTCCAGAAACTTGGAGAGCTGCTGCGGATCGGCATTCTCCAGGCTGTCGAGCCGAACCAGGTTCATCTCCATCGTTTTCGAAACTTGCTCGAGCAGCTGTTTCGCGCCCACCTGGCCGAAGGCTTTAATGAGGAGCTTCTCGGCATAATCGGGGCCGCCCGCCGCCAGATAACTCTGCGTGAGGGTGAGCTGGTAGTACTCCTCGAGCACCGAGAGGGCCATCTCGGGCTTGACGTGTTGTAGCTCGGCGATCGATTGCGTCAGCCGCTGCACGTCAAACTCCGGCAGATTGCGGTAGATCTGGCTGGCGGATTCCTCCCCCAGCAGCACCATCAGAATGGCGGCTTTTTGCAATCCCAGATTGGAGGCGGGATGGGGCATGCTTCGGTCTCTATTTCGCCTTTTGCGATTCTCGAATCCAGGTCTGCAGCAACCGGCTGGCCGTCGCCGGCTCAGACTTGATCCTGTCGGTCAATTCTTTCTTGAGCGCGGTGGCGCGTCTGTCCTCCTCGCTGCCGGCCGGCAATTCGATGCTCGTCGGTCCGGCCGCCGCCATCGCAGTCGCCGCGGCCGCCGCCTGCGTCAACCGTTCCGGAATCTGCCGGAAGGCCGCCAGCGCCTGCTTTTTCACCGGATGCAGGACGAGCCCGTAGATCAGCAGAAATAGGAGCGTAATGCCTACATAGCGCAGCGCTCCCGCCCAGGGCAAAAGAAGCAGGCGATACTTATCGAACTTTCCGGGCGCAGCCACCGGTTCGATTGGAGCGGCCTGGAACGAGAGATTTTCGAGCGCCAGCAGATCGCCGCGCTGGTCATCGACGCCAATCGCCGCCCGCGCCAGCTTCTCAATCGCTGTCATCTCATCCGCCGTGCGCTTGCGGTGTGTCGTTGCCGTCTTGCCGTCTTTGCCCGTCGTGGTTTCGGCCACGTCGTCGATAAGCACGGCCGCCGTGATCCTGCGCACGCGTCCCGCCGGCTGCGAAACCCGCCTTATGTTCTTGCTGACCGCAAACGTGGACGCATCCGATTTCGAGGACTGATTGTCGAGCGCCGCCGTCACCGTGGGGCTGGCGGCCGCGGCGCCCGGAACGTTCGAGGCCGTTCCCGGTACGCCCGCCGGGTTCGTGCTCCCGGCCAGCTCTTCGGAATGCTGCTGGGAGAGCGGTGCGCTTGACTTGGGATCGAAGGTTTCCGACGTGTCTTCGCTCGTGCTCAGGTCGTAGTCGACGTGCACGCTGGCGCGCACATGCTCCGCCCCCACCACCGGCTCAATCGCGTGCACAGCGGCCGCCGCCAGTTCTTCGTCGGAATCGAACGACGCGCGGCCCGATGGCCCGCGCCGCGAAAGGAATGGGGTGGCCGTGTCGGCATCGACAACCGTGACGTTTTCCGGCCGCAGCCCGTCGACGGCGCTCGCCACCAGCTGTGGAATCGCCTGCTGCGCTTCTTTCGATAGCGTGCCGCCGCGCGTCTTCACGATCACCGCCGCTTTCGATTCATGCTCCTGCTCGGTAAACAACGACTCGCGCGGCAACACCAGGTGCACACGCACGGCTTCGACTTCGTTCAAGGTCTGCAGCGTTCGCTCCAGTTCGCCTTCGAGCGCGCGCTGGTAGTTCACCTTCTCGCTGAAGTCCGAGCCCGCCCAGTTCGGCGTATCGAACAACTCAAACCCGAGTCGCGCGTTCCGAGGCAGCCCCTGCGCCGCGGTCTCCAGGCGCGCGGCATCCACTTTGTCCGAGGGCACCAGCACGCTCGCGCCGTCGGGAGAAATTTCGTAAGGAATATTCTTCCCCGCCAAACGGCTGGCCAGCGACTGCGCGTCGGCCGGGCGAAGCCCCGAGTACAGCGTAACGTTCTTGCCTTGGCCAAAAAGCACGACAAATCCCCAAAGCGTCAGCGCCACAACCGCCGCGCCCCCCGCCAGCAGGAACTTCTGCTGCAGGCTTAACCCGCGAAGAAAATCCTGAACCTGCTTGAGCCCCTGGTTCAACCCTTAATCCAACCCTTCCGGCTCCCAAGTCCGAGCGCCCGGCTTTGAGCCGAGAGCTTCGAGAGCGAATGGATTAGCTCATAGCTCGCAGCTCGTAGCTGTTGTTCAGAACTGCATATTCGAAACCTGCTGATACGCCTGCACGATCTTGTTGCGCACCTGCATCATCAGCTGAAACGACAGATCGGCCTTTTCCACCGCAATCATGGCGGTGTGCAGGTCGGCACCCTTCCCGCTCAGCAACTGCGCCACCTGGTTCTCGGCCTCGCCCTGCGCGCCTCCGACCGCATCCATCGATTGCTCGAGCGAGCTCAGAAAACTGCCCTGCTCTGCGCCCGGGGCGGAGGACGCGCCCGCGGCGGGCGGGGCAATGTCGGCCGGCAGAATGCGTAGCGACGAAATCGAATTGGTCATCTCTGGACCTCCCGCGCCGAACCTGCATTCATTGCAGCAGGTTGAGCGACTGTTGAATCATGTTTTTGGTAGCCTGCACCGCCGATGCATTCAGCTCATAGGCGCGCACCGCGCTCAGCAGATCCGTCATCTCTTCAATCGGGTCCACCTGCGGATAGGCGACGTAGCCCTGCGCGTTCGCGTCGGGATGTCCGGGCTCGAAACGCATCACAAACGGCCGCGCATCGCCCACGACTGCCGCCACCCGCACGGCCGCCGGATTTTCTCGTGTCAAAGAGTTGAGCGCCAGCGAAAACCGGGGCCGCGACTGCGATTGAAAAACCACCATCTGCCGCCGGTACGGCCCGCCCGCCGCCGTGCGCGTGGTTTGCGCATTGGCCATGTTGGCCGCCACCACTTCGGCGCGCAGGCGTTCGGCTCCCAACGCAGACCCGCTCATTTCCAGCATCGAAAAAAGGTTCATGACTGCGATCCTCCACTGATTGCCAGCGCCAGGCGATGAAACTCGCTCTTAAGGACTGCCGCGGCCGCCTGAAAACGCAGCTGGTTCTCGGCCAGCAGCAGCGATTCCCGCTCCACGCTCACATTATTGCCGTCTGGCCGCTCCATCAGACCGCGCACCTCGTGTGCCACCGGAGTCAGAGTCATCGCGGGCAACGCGGATGCGTCTTCGTCAGAAGGGCCGGCCATCGCCTGCTCGATCTCGCCCGCAAAGGTGGGCACGTCGCGCGTGTGGTATCCGGGAGTATCCACGTTCGCTACATTGGTCGCGAGCACCCGGTGGCGGAAGGCGCTCTGGTCGAGCGCGCGCTCCAGTCCGCGCATCAGCGGAGTTTCAATCATCGATTCATTCATGGGCATAGGGGCTCCTGTAATTGCTCCGTGGAGGCAGGCCGAATTCGCGCACCTTGTTGCGCACCGTGCGCAG
>PLHN01000350.1 GCA_003139975.1 Acidobacteriaceae bacterium | reverse complement strand
GGCATGGGCAAATGCTGCGTGGCGGGCGCAGGGGACGTGGACGTCAACGAGAAAGCGCGCGAAATGCGCGTGAAAGGTCAGGTTTTCAAGGAAGGCGACTGGCTCTCACTCGACGGCACTACGGGCCGAGTCATCAAGGGGCAGCTCAAGACGCTTCCCCCAAAGCCTGACGATCCCGAGCTACTTAAGTTCATGGCATGGGCGGAGCCTTACCGGACGATGAAGGTCCGTGCCAACGCGGACATTCCACGCGATGCCGTTCAGGCGCGGACCTTTGGAGCCGAGGGCATCGGACTCTGCCGTACAGAGCATATGTTTTTCGGGGAAGAGAAACTCCCGCACATGCGCGCCATGATTCTTGCTCGCGAGGAAGAGCACATCCCGGCAGCGCTCGCGGCACACAACCGGAAAAACGGTACCCATCTAACCCTCAAGGAATTGAAACGGGAGCCGGAGGCTCAGCAGGACGTTAAGGAGCGCGCGCAGAAACTCGCCCGTCTGGCTGCCCTGAAGAAGTTGCTGCCTCTACAACGAAAGGACTTCATCGGTGTCTTCCGCGCCATGGACGGCTTCCCGGTCACGATTCGCACGCTTGATCCGCCCCTGCACGAGTTCTTGCCGCGGCGCGAAGATTTGATGGTGGAAATCGCTGTACTTGAAGCTGCTAACCCGAAGTCGCCAAAGCTGAAGGGACTGAAGGACCTACTCAGCCGCGTTGAGCAGTTGCACGAAGTCAACCCCATGCTCGGCCATCGCGGCTGCCGNNTGCCGCTTGGGGATCACCTATCCCGAGATCACCGAGATGCAGGCCCGCGCCATCTTCGAAGCGGCAGTTGCCGTTGCGAAGGAAGGCGTAAAGGTTTCCCCCGAAGTCATGATCCCGCTCACGGCTACCTTGAAGGAAATGGAAAACCAGGCAGAAATCGTCAATCGCGTGGCGAAAGAGGTATTCAAGGAAAAGGGACGCACAGTTGAATACCTGGTCGGGACCATGATCGAGCTACCGCGTGCCGCGCTGGTCGCCGACGAGATCGCCAAGGAGGCGCAGTTCTTCTCCTTCGGCACCAACGATCTGACGCAAACCACGTGGGGCTTCTCGCGCGATGACGTCAACAAGATCCTGCCGACCTATCTTGAACTCGGAATCATCAAGCAAGATCCGTTTGCCGTTCTCGATCGTGAGGGGGTCGGGCAGTTGGTGAAGATGGCCACTGAGAAGGGTCGCAAGACGCGCCCGAATCTGAAGGTCGGCATCTGCGGCGAGCACGGCGGCGAACCGTCGTCGGTTGAGTTCTGCTATCAGACCGGCCTGAATTATGTCTCGTGCTCGCCATACCGAGTGCTGACCGCGCGCCTTGCGGCAGCCCAGGCGGCTGCGAGTGAAAAGCTGGGGGTCGAGTCCGGAAGGACGAAGTAATCAGACCTGCTTTAAATCAATGGCCCAGCCGGTCGTTCCCCGGCTGGGCTTTTCATTTCGCCATGCCAAAGCCGCGCGACCCCAAACAGCAAACGGGACCCGAAGATCCCGTCTGCTTTCAGCTTGTTCGAGTGTAGCTCTACGGCGCCAGTGCATTGATCAGGCCGGCACCATTCGGACTGCCCCATCCCGTAGCCAGGTCATAGCCCTTGACCGCCGGGAAGCCGTTACTGCCCTTCGTGATGTCGTGGAACGCTGCGGCATAACCCTTGCTCAAACCGAGCGGGTAGATTAGTGGGTTGATAAATCCAAGCAGCGGCTTGCCGTTCTTTACTGCCTGTTGATTCACAAGCGCCATGTATCCGGCCCACATGGGTGCTGCGAAGCTGGTGCCGCCCCATCCCGTCTGGCAGGGCGACTGGTCGGCACAACTATAAAAGTCAAGGTTGGCCTCTGCCGAAACGTCCGGGGAATTCCGAATCGTCTTCGATCCTTTGTTCTTCGATGTAATTACACCAGCCAGTTTCTGCCAGGCCGGAATCGGAAACGCGTCCACCGTGTAGTAAGCTCCGCCCCCGTCTGCCCATGCCGTTTCCGAAGACCACGCGCCACCGGCGCTCTTGGTCACCAGGTCCGTTCCTCCGACCGAGGTGACATAGACATCGTCACCAGGGAAAACAAACGAGGATCCCGATTTATAGGCGCCGCTGTCGCCAGCCGCCTGGAAGAAATTCTGCCCTTGGGCGGCGAACTTTATGAAAAAGGGATCGGTGGTCTTCGGGTCCGCCGGTGACCACGTCCACGAAGAACTCAGTTGCGCGTCCAGCGGATTGTGCGTGGACATTGCAGCTAGGATCGCCGTGTCGTCGACAGTACTGGGGTTGCCGACATAGAAATTAAGGGTTTTCAATCCCGGTGCCATCGAGATCGCCTGTACTATGTCAAGGACTTGTTCCCGGTCGTCGCAGCCTTTGGAACTCAAACACTTCAGAGTGTATCCATCCGTGGAGATGCCCTTGATCGGTACTTTGTTGGTCTGCTTGATGTTCTTGAAGTATGTTTTCACATCGGCGGCGTCGTATCCGAAGAACTCCAATAACCCGACTGTCTGTCCAGTGCCCGTCAGGCTCGTTCCGCCGTAGTAGGCCGCGCGCATGTCGCTGCCGCAGTACGAACTCCCGGGGCACGACCCCTTCACATTGGACTTCACAACCAGGCTGTTATCCCTATGCTTTAGCATCGGACGCGGGATCGAATAGTTGTCGAGACCCGAAACGTGCCACAGTTGGAACGGAAGATCGGCGCTCGGCTCCCGATCCGGAGCGAAGAATGTTCGGTTCTCCGTAGGATGCTGGTAGAGCCCCATGGTCACGTGGAGCGCCTTTTCAATAGCTGCGACCGGCCCCGTAAGTTGCACGTTCATCCCATCGCGCGATCCGCCAACGACCTTCAGGCCGTTCGCTCCCGCGAAACGAATCACTGCGTCATAGTCTTCCTGGCTGGGTCCGAATCGCTCCGTGAATTCCTTTACGGTCACGAATTGCCGGTAGGAGGGGCTGGAAGGATCGTAGATCTGATCCAAAAAGCTATCCAGTTCGGGTGCATGCCGCAACGCGAGAACCACGGTGAGCCGCATGGTTTGCGAGGCTGGTAGCCGGCCAAGCGACTGGGCCTGACCATTTACGACTGCTTCGCGCGTATGGCGCGTCATAAGTTGTTGTGGCTGCGCTTGAGAAACGACGCTCACGCCCGGCACCATGGCGGCGGCCGCGAGCAGCAATACAGTCATTCTTCGAATCATGGCTCTCCTTCTTGCTTGGCAACGTTCATTGAACAACGTGGATATTGACATCGCTAACGACAACTCTGGATCAGCGACAACGTGTGGGAAAATCCGGCTGGAGCTTTCTGCTCTGGCAATGCGGCGCCAGAATCCTGCACCTGCAACCCCATTTCAAATCTGTGTTCGACCCGAAACGTCTTCAAGGCGCCTACAGACTTCGCAGTAGTCTACACCGATTCCCGTGTCCGCAATAGAGTGAAAGAGTTTTCATCTGAACCGCTTTTCTTCCGTGAAGGGTTAGTCCTATTGAAGAGGTCTGACTGGGCGCCGGTTGGCGCGCGGTGTGGGGATGGCTCGACAATCTGCGTACTGGAGTTGGCGGATCGGCAAATATGGCGCACACCAGGTGCGCCCAAGGCGCAGTCTGCAATCTCTGCGACAACGCGAAGCCGCCCACGGAGGGGGCTTCGACAAATCCCGCGTCGTTTGCACCTGCCGCACAAACACGGCGAAAGCTGCCCCATTGGCAGCCTTCAGAACATCACGCAGGCCTCGTTCACTCTCTCCAGTGTCCGCACCAGCAGCGCCAGTTTCCGCTCGAATTCCGCTTTCCGCGCGGCATTCGGCTCCCGGGAGATTTCGTCCTTAAGGCTGTTCTTCTTGATTTCCAGCGCCGCCGCCGAATCTTCGAGTTCGCCGGCGTCGAGCCGCAGGTCGTGAGCCATGACCTTGATCAGAATTGCGTTGTACTTAACGGGGTCCAGTTCCAGCAGAACGTTCGCCAGCAGTTTCAGTTCGTCTGTTTCCAGGTGGAATTGCATAAGTCTCTCCTCTCCACACGGAAAGTGCCTCACCAACTCTACACAGATTCAATCACCCTAACCACAGACCTGTCAGTGACGAGAAACCCAGGAAATCATCGGCCTGCATTTCGGGCCGTGGTGTTTGAGGCCACACTGCGCCGAGGCTACTGTCCGGCTCCCGGCTGCTCCGGCAGCAGTCCCTTGGGCGCAGCCGGAATCGTGACGTCAATTTTATTCGCCGGCCCGAGCGATGCCGCAGCCTTGTCGAACTCGGCCGGGTTGCCCACCACGAGCACAGCCATCTGGTCGCGATGCAGGTATTTTGCGGCGACTTTGGCGACATCCGCCTTGGTCACATGCTCGATCCCTTCCTGATATTTTTCGAGAAAATCGAGCGGATAGCCGTAAAACTCATATGTCATTTTCTCCTGCAAGACTTTTTCCGGAGAGTCGAAGCGAAAGACGAAAGCATTCAGAATGCTGTCTTTTGCGCGGCTGATCTCTTCGCCATTGATCGGGTTTTGTGCAAGATTCCCGATCTCTTCATCGAGCGCCTGAATCGATTCGAACGTGGTCGCGCTCTTGGTGCGCACCATCAGCCGCAACATGCCATCGTGGTCAAACGATGTTCCGATCCCTCCTCCGACCGCATACGCCAAGCCTTTTGTGGTTCGAATATCGTTGACCAGGCGCGAAGAAAAGCCGCCACCGAACGCTTCATTGAACACCGAAATCGCATAGTAGTCGGGATTCCTGCGCGTCGTGCCCAGCGCGAGCATTTGAATGTTGCTCTGGTTCACGTCTCTCTTCTCAACGAGGTAGTACGCGGGTTTGGCGGTCTCGGGTTTGATTTCGGTATTTTCCGAGGCTGGACCCTTCTGCCACGAGCCGAACGCCTCGCGCAGACGGGCTTCCATCTTCGCCGAGTCGAAATCGCCAACCACTCCCACAATGATGTTGTTTGGATGAACGGTTCGTTCGTGCCATTCCACCAGGTCCTTGCGCGTAACGGCCGCGACCGTCGCATACTCAGGAACGCGCGCCAGAGGACTATTCGCGCCATAGACTAGCTTTGCCGCTTCGCGCCCCGCAATTTGCCCCGCATCGTCGTTGCGGCGCGATATCCCGTCGTAAGCGCCCTTCTGTGCGATTTCGATCTTCTCGGCTCGGAACTCCGGGTTCATCAGCAAATCGTTGAACACGCGGAAAACATCATCGAAGTCTTCCTTCAGGCAGGACCAGCCAATAGTGGTCGAATCGCCCGTTCCTCCGGTTTCGACTTTAGCGGCGCGCTGCTCAAGAAAGTCGTCGAGCTGATCGCCAGTCTGCGTCTTTGTTCCTCCGGTGCGCCAGACTTCACCGTAGATGTCGATGAGCCCGGCCTTCTCTGCGGGAACGCTGCGCTCGCCGCCTCGAATACGCGCTGTGCCATCAATCAGCGGCAGTTCGTGGTCTTCCTGCAGAAAGATCACCATGCCGTTGGGCAGTTCGATGCGTTTCGGCTCCGCGGGCTTGAACGGCGGCAACTTGGGAATGGGTATCTGCTTCCAGCTTGTCTGCGCCCAGGTTTGTGTCGTGCCCGTGAAGAAAGTCGCTGCAAGGAGCGTCATCAGCAGGAGAGAACAAGCGCGTTTCATTGTCCACCTCCTTGCGGAGCCGCCGCAGTTCCAGGCGGGGGTGGCGCAAACTCAATGACGCCGACCGTGAGATTCCCGGGCACGAACGTCTGGTTGGCAACGCGCCGAATATCGGCTTTCGTGACTTTCTCGATGCGGTCGACCGAACGGAACAGCTCGCGCCAATCGTCATAGCGCGCTTCGTAGAACCCGAGCGCGAAGGCCAGACCCTCATTCGATCCCAGCGAACGGATCAAGTTCGCCTTCGCGCGCGTCTTGATCATCTTCAGCTCCTCGTCGGAAATATCTTCTTTTTTCAGCCGCTCGATCTCGGCGTGAATCGCATCGCCCACTTCCTGCGTCGTGTGGCCCGGAATTGGGAAGGCGTAAAACGCGAACAGATGCGGATATTTATTTCCCGGATACCCCGAAAATCCCACGGCGTCCGAGGCAATCTGTTTGTCGCGGACCAGCGCTCGGTAGAGGCGCGATGTGCGGCCGCTCGACAGCAAATCGGTGAGCGCGTCATAGACCTGATCGTCCGGGCTGCGGTAGTCGGGCCGGTGATAGCCTTCCAGATATACCGGCTGCGATTGCTCATGCAGCACCACGCGCCGCTCGGAATTCTGCGGCGGCTCGGTCGTGTCGGCCTCATCCGGTTTAGGCCGCGCCGGAATGCGCGAGAAATACTTTTCGATGATCGGCATTGCCTCGGCAGCCTTAACGTCGCCCACGACCGTGACCACTATGTTCGACGGCACGTAATATTTGTCGAAGAAATTCTTTGCGTCGGTAGCGGAGAACGAATTCAGGTCTGAGACCCAACCAATCGTCGGCCGGTGGTAGGACTGCGCCGCAAACGCCTCTTCGGTAAACTGTTCCAGCAGCCGCCCGAAAGGCTCGCTGTCGACCCGCATGCGGCGCTCTTCAATTACCACGTTGCGCTCTTTGTAGAACTGGCGCATTACCGGCTGCAGAAAGCGCTCCGATTCAAGATAGGCCCACAGTTCCAGCCGGTTGACCGGAAACGAATAGTGATAAGCGGTCTCGTCCCAGCTGGTAAAGGCGTTCATGCCTTCGCCGCCCTCGGTCTCCACGATCTTGCCGAACTCATTGTTGTACGGCGCCGAGAACTTGTCGGCCGCGGCCATCGCATCGCGCCACTCCTGTTCCAGTTCCTTCACCTTCTTATCGTCGCGGTCCACCCGCTTGTCGCGCTCGTGGATGTATTCCCCATAAACGGTTTCCACCTTGGCCAGCGCTACTTTCTCATCGGCGTAGTCGCGCGTGCCAATCGTGTCCGTTCCCTTGAACGCCATGTGCTCGAACATGTGCGCCAAACCGGTCTTGCCCAGCGGATCCTGCACCGATCCGGCATCGACATGCGTGAAGAACGAAAACACCGGCGCTTCCGGGCGCTCGCAGATGATGACGGTCAGGCCGTTGGCCAGTTTCTTGACGACAGTTCGCTTCTCAAACGAAGCCAGATCCTGGCTGAGGGCAATCGCGGACAGGCAAAGAACCAAAACCAAAACACGAAGACTACGAACTTTCATGTCATCTCCAAAGATGCAAACGAACCCAAAAATCGAAGGTACGTAAGCACAAGTAGAGTTGTCAAACCTGCCGTCTTCCGTGCCATACTCATTCGACGTAGCCCAACCGGTCCGGTTATCGTGGGGTTCGCCTCAAACCTCGAAGAGATGGCTGTGGGAGGGGTAATGAAGCTGGGGACGATACGAGCGTGGATTTTCCTGAGGATGGTGGCCTTTGCCGCCAGCTTTCTGGCGAACGGCCAGGATGTTTCCAGCACCACGTCACGGCCTCCGCTGCCGGGCGGCGACTATCAGCCGTTTGCAGCCGATAGCCCGTTTAATATCCCAATCCCGGCGAACCCCAAGCTCGATCCGAAATCCGCCAAGATCATTGCCACTCTCACCGGCATGACGCACCATGAACTGGGCGCGCTGCGCACGGCGGCCTCCCCCACGCGCATCGACTACACCATTCCGTTCTATTACAGCATCCCCTCTGACCCGGCTTACACAGTTTCCTGTCACTTCAACGGTCCGCCGCCGAACTGGGGAGATTGCCCTCTGGAAAAAATGAGCATCCACATTCCAGCCTACGCCCGGCCCGAAAATAGCGGACACGGCAAGTTTCCCTGGAGCACAGATCACCACCTGGCGGTCATCGACGCGACTACGGGCACGGAATATGACATGTGGGGGACAGCCCAGCCAAACGGAAAAGGCGGCAGGCTGACGATTGGCTGGGGGGGCCTTGGACCGATCACCAGCCAGGGCATCAATATTTTCGGCGCGACAGCCTCGCAATTCGCGCTCACAGTCGGGATTGTGCGCTCGGCCGATATCAACGCAGGGATCATTCCGCATGCGCTGCAGATGGCCGTCCCGTGCGCCAAGGGCATAGGAGTCTATCCGGCGGCCGTGAACACCGACGAGGCATGTCCCAAATCGGCGGCTGCCCCTCCTTACTATGGCATGCGGGTGCAACTCAACCTGTCGGACGACGAAATCAACGCTCTCGACGCGCCCGCCTATGCGAAGACGATCTTCCTGGCGCTCGCGCACTATGGCGCGTTCGTCTCCGACACCGGCACCGGCGACTCGATGGAGTTCCAAACGGAAAGCGGACTGACCTACACCATGCTGGGTCTGCCCGACCCGTGGGTCGCTCTAGCGCAGGCGTATGGCATCCAACCCGACGCCCCGCTGTCGAATCCATATTCTGCATATTTGTTTTCGCTGACCGCGAATGACGTGAACGTGACAAAGTATTTGCGAGTGATCGCCCCCTGCGTGACCGCTGGAACTTGCTGATTGCAAGTGCGGCGCGGGCGCCCTCGCCCGCGAAAGGTTGCGCCCGCAACTCGGATTGCCGCGCAAGCTGCCTCAAGCCGCCGCCGTGCGATACACTTCCATTCCATACCCCATGCCCGCTCCCACCATCGTCGAAGTCGAAGGCCGCAAGCTCAAGCTAACCAACCTTGAGAAGGTTCTCTATCCAGCGGCAGGCTTTACCAAAGGGCAAGTAGTGGACTTCTACGTCCGCATCGCGCCCGTCCTGATGCCGCACCTGGCGGGCCGTCCGCTAACGATGAAGCGCTATCCCGAGGGCGTGGATCACGAATATTTCTTTGAGAAAAATGCGCCCATGCACAAACCCGACTGGGTAAAAACAACGCCTGTCTGGAGCGGGAGCAACCGGCGGACCATCCATTTTCTTCTGGCCAACGATCTGCCAACTCTGGTGTGGATTGCGAATCTGGCTTCGATTGAATTGCATCCGTCGCTGTCACTGGCGGCCGACATCCCGACGCCCACGATGATCGTTTTCGACCTCGATCCCGGGCCTCCGGCCAACATCGTACAGNNGTGCAGTGCGCGCAGGTTGGCCTCTGGGTGCGCGACATTTTCGATCATTTCGGCCTCCAGAGCTTCCCGAAAACCTCGGGCTCAAAAGGATTGCAGATCTACGTCCCGCTGAACATGAAGACCAGCTACGACCAGACGAAGTCGTTCGCGCATGCCGTAGCGCGGTTGCTTGAGCAAGAGCATCCGGAACTGGTGGTTTCCGACATGAAGAAGGCCGTGCGCACCAACAAAGTCTTCGTCGACTGGAGCCAGAACGACGAGCACAAGACGACGATTTCGGTGTATTCGCTGCGCGCGCGCGAACGGCCCACGGTTTCGACTCCGGTCAAGTGGAGCGAGGTTGAGGCAGCGCTAAGAAAGAAAGACGCGGCGCGCCTGGTTTTTGAGGCCAAGGACGTCCTGGTGCGCGTAGAAAAGATGGGAGACCTTTTCGAACCCGTGCAGAAGCTGAAGCAGAAACTGCCGCAACTGGCCGGACTCGCCTCCGAACCGCAAGCGGACCGCGACCATGAGAGAGCAGAAGAGCCGAAGCAGAAGGTCAAGTCCAAGGTCGCAGTTTCGGCGCCTCAGGTCCGCATTGCGACGTCTGCAAAGCCAAAGTCGAAACCTCAGGCGACAAAACGTGGAGCGAAGTAGCCTGTCGTGGAACATATCTAACCTATTCAGGCATTAGCTAACTGATTGATAAATAAATATCTTACAAGTAAATCCTTATTTCTCAAAGATTTGGCGACGATCCCTCCTAAATCTTTGACTTTAAAGGACCGAGTAGGAGGGGGATCAAGCCAGAATCGGTTCAATGAGACAATAATCGGCTGCAAGAACACTTTCACCCAACATTCCTGAGGCAAACATGGCGCAACTTTATGTCGGAACTTCCGGCTGGGCTTATCCAACGTGGAAGCCGGCGTTTTATCCCGAGAAACTGGCGCAGAAGAAATTCCTGAACTTCTATGCGACCAAGCTGAACGCAGTCGAGGTGAACTTTACCTTTCGCCAACTGGTAAAAGAAACGACAGTCGAAAAATGGATTGCCGAAACGCCCGCGCACTTCCGCTTCACCATCAAGGCGCACCAGGTGCTTACGCACATCAAGCGTTTGAAAGGGGCTGAAGAATTTCTGCTTCGCTTTCTCGGCACGCTGGAGGCGTTGGAGCGCGCGCAAAAGCTCGGACCAGTGCTGTTTCAGCTGCCCCCGAATTTCAAAGCCGACCAGATTGTACTCTCCGAGTTCCTGCAAGCGCTGCCGAGAAGCGTGCGTGCAGCCTTCGAGTTCCGTCATGCCTCGTGGTTCGAGGAAGCAACCTGGCAAGCACTGCGCGAGCGAAACATCGCACTCTGCGTGGCCGAAACCGAGGAGCGCGACACGCCCGACGTGCTCACAGCCGACTATGCCTACTATCGCTACCGCAAACCAAGCTACACCGCCGAGGAGCGCAAAGCGATGGTCGGAAGGATTCAGCAACACCTCTCAGAAGGCCGCGACGTGTTCGCCTACTT
>PLHN01000299.1:6455-11347 GCA_003139975.1 Acidobacteriaceae bacterium | reverse complement strand
ACGTTGCCGCCGCCGATGACGATGATGCGCTTGCCCACCGGCAGTGGATTGCCTTCGTTGAAGGCGCGCAGAAAATCCATGCCGTCGTAAACGCCGGACAGATCGGAGCCCGGAAGATCGAGCTTTCGCCCCTTGGGCAGGCCTATGCCGAGAAAGATGGCTTTGAAGCCCTGCGCGCGCAGGCTCTCGATCGTGAAATCGCGGCCCAGGCGTTGATTGCATCTCAGTTCGACTCCGAGCGACAGAATGGCGTCGATCTCCGCCATCACCAGCTCGCGCGGCAAGCGGAAGACCGGAACGCCGACGGTCAGCATTCCTCCCGGCCTCGCAAGGGCTTCGAATACCGTAACCTTGTAGCCCAACTGGACCAGATCGTGCGCCACGGTCAGGCCGGCGACGCCCGCACCCACCACCGCAACCCGCTCATAGTCGCCGCGATTGGGCGGCAACATCCGCTGGTCGCAGCCTTCGCGGTAAAGGCGATAATCTCCGCTCTCCGGACCGAACTGACCGGTCACAAAGCGTTTGAGAGCGCGAATGGAGACCGGCGCGTCCAGGCTGCCCCGGCGGCAATTCGCCTCGCACGGCGCGCCGCACACCCGCCCGCAGATGGATGAGAACGGATTGGTGGCGCGCGCGATGCGGTAAGCGTCCCGATCACGGCCTTCCGCGATAGCGTTCACATACCCACATGCGTCGGTATGCACAGGGCAGGCGTCCTGGCATTTGATCATCTCCATCCAGTACCCTGCCCCGCCGATCACGTCGAATTGTCTGCCTGATTGCGCCATTGTTGGTTCTATTCCTCGTGATCGGACTTCTTGAAAAGGAAAGCAATCAGGAGCAGCAGGTAGATGGAAATCATCGCCGCTACCATGTACATGAAGCCGTTGGCGGTTCCGGTCACCGCATTGAGTTGCTGGACAAGAGAGCCGCGGGTGGAGTGGTTGACCTCTCCGTTGATGAAGAGGAATAGGTAAGCGATCATCGCGATGGCCAGCACGGGAAAGAATATTTTCAGGAACACGGGCACATCGGTTCCCTTGCGCTCCGTGATCCATCCGCCGGCGTAGTCATTCAGTTCGGACTTGGGACTTTGAGTGGTCATGATTGCCTCCGCGGCGCGCAGGCGCCGGTGGGTTGCGTTTCTTCAAGCTGTGGTTCGTCTTCGAGCATGCGGTACTTCGGCTCCTCGCTGTTTGGGCCCAGATAGCCGTCCTTAAGGGAGCGGACAAAGAAGAAAACCGCCCCCCCGGCCACCAGGAAAAACAGAAGATAAGCAAAAAGCACGCTCTGATAGGTGTAGTCGGTCATGATTGCGCCTCACTTCTCGTAGTCGTTATCCGGACGCCAGTTCTTGCACCGTCCCAGCGTCTGGATGTAGGCGACCAGCGCGTCGAATTCTTCCGGATTGTCGGCAATCCAGGGGAACGGCGGCATCACCGACCCGGGCGTCAGGTCACGTGGATTGCGGAAGTGCGTGCGGTGCCACTGCCGGTCGTACTTGCCGCCCACGCGCGAAATATCCGGTCCCGTGCGCTTAGTCCCAAACATATGTGGCGTGTCATAGACAAACTCGTCGGGAGTTGAGATGGGCGAATCCACGCCCTTCCATCCCGAACGCTTGACGTCGGACAGCAAGGTGCGCGTCTGCTGCGTGTGGCAATACCAGCAGCCTTCGCGAACATAGATGGCGCGCCCCTTGAGTTGTTGGTCGTTCAGCGGCACAAGCTTGCCGGTCGGGCCTTTGGACGGGTCGTTATTCTCGAACGGTTGCGACCAGCTCTTATCGACGAGCGGCGGCACAACCGTAGTCAGCAGTCCTCCGATAAAGAAGAAGACGAGCGCGGCCACCACAAATCCCACAGCACTTTTGTCAGTTTTTCCTAGCATGGCATTCTCCTTGTGGCCTTAGGCGTTGGCCGACGTCTTGGACCCCGCGTCCAGAACCGTGGCCCAGATGTTGTAGAGGAATGTGGTGATCCCCAGGAACATCAGAATCCCGGAGAAGAAACGGACGGTCCAGACCGGCTTCAGCGCTTTCACCGTATCGATGAACGGAATCGCCGGATTGTTCCATTGCCAGCCTTGCCAGAATCCACCTAGCCAAAGCGTGACGAAGAAACCCAGCCCGCCGATCATGAAGAACCAGAAACTCCAGTTCGCCAGCGCGGCCGAATGGAGTTCGGTACGGAACAGCCGGGGAATCGTATAGAAGGTGCCCGCAATGGCAAAGAAGGAGAACGCCCCCAGTACCGCCATGTGCGCGTGTCCGGGGATCCAGTCGGTCTTCGATACAATCGCATTCACCGAGCGCAGGCTGTGCATCGGTCCCTGGAAGCAAGTCAGGAGATAGAACACCACGCCCGACATCAGGAACTTCAGCGGCACGTTCTCACTCAACTGGTACCACTGTCCCTTCATGGTGGCGAAGAAGTTGTAAACCACTGTCCATACCGGGATCAGCAGCATCAGAGAGAACGTGATGGCGATGGTCTGCAGCCACTGCGAAATCGGTCCGTGCAGCATGTGGTGAGCGCCCGTCCAAACGTAGACGAAAGCCAGCGACCAGAAGCCGACCATGGACAGTTTGTGGCTGTACAGCGGCGTGGTCGATGCCCTCGGGATGAAGTAATAAGCAAGCGCCAGCCCGACCGGGGTGAAGATCAAGCCCACCGCGTTGTGGATGTACATCCAGTTCAGATTGGCTTGGTTGACGCCGGTGGTGACAAGAACCGCGAAGTTGCCTGTGAGATAGACGAACGCAGTCCACAGGATGGTGCCCATGATGTACCACAGGCTTACATACATCTGCTCGTACTTGCGGCTGGCGATGGTGGCGAAGATATTGATGCCGAACATGACCCAGGCAACTACCACCAGGATGGAGATAGGCGTCGGTAACTCGGCATATTCCCATCCTTTGTTGAAGCCCATCGGCAATGCCACGACGGCGCTGAGAATGATGACGTTCCAGAGAATCCCCGTCGCAACACCCAGCTTTTCGCTCCACAGTTTCACTCCGCAAAGCCGGGGCACGATGTAGTAGACGAGGCCCATGTCAGCCGCCAGGAGCCAGCCGAAGAGCATGCCGTTGACATGGAGCGGGCGCAGGCGTCCGTAGGTCAACAGGGAGACCGTGCCCAGCAATTGTGGCCAGACAAACTTAGCCGCGATGGTGAGAGCGATAATACCGACTATAAAAAAGTAACTGACTGCACTTAGCAGAAACCACTTTGCAGTGGTGTCCTCATGAATGGACTCCACCGGTGAAACGGAGCCCGCGCCGCCATAGGGACGGGCGGCACTTACTTGTAGTTGTCCTGGCATGGTGCCTCCTGGTTCATGTTGCGAACGGTCATTTGGATACTCTCAGTTGCGATGTAAGCTTGGGCGACTTCTCATCGGGCGGAGTCGGCGCCGGCTTGCGGTTCAAACTGCGAATGAAGTTGATAAGATTCCCGATGTCCTGCTGCGTAAGCCCGTAATCCGTCCACGAGGGCATGGCGGTTCCTTCCACTCCATATGTAATGGAGGTGAAGAGCCGCTTGTCGCTCGCGTTGTTGATGAACGCGCTGTTGCGCAGATTGCGCGGGCGCGGGCTGATATCCAGCGAGTTCGGCCCCTTGCCATCGGCCTTGCGTCCGTGACAGCCGGTACAGCGATCGAGGAAGATGTGCTCCCCCGCCGAAACTGACTCGGGACTAAAGGCTACGGGGTTCGTTTCTGGCACCTTGCGTTCCTTCAGCGGTTGCCGCGGCTCCTTCACAAAGTTCTGGAAGACATAGGCCAGGACCTCTTTGCGTTGGTCTTCGCTAAGAACCCGCTCCCACGGCGGCATTGAAGTCCCCGGCACACCTTCCTTCAGAGATTTCAGAAAACGCTCGTCCGGCTTCGAGTTCATGAACGAAGCCTTAGTCAAGTCCCGCGGCGCGGGATCGAGATACAAGTAAGTCACGCCCTTGCCGTCGCCTTTGTCGCCGTGGCAGCGCACGCACAGACCCTTGTAAATCTCCTCGCCGTTCTTGAAAGTGGGCGCCGTTTTGCGGCTCGACAGATACGCGGTAATCGAGCGATAGTCGGCCTCGCTGAATCCGAACACCGGCATAATCGAATCCGGTATCCGCGAGCGCGGCTCCTTGAAGTGGTCCATCAGCCAGTTGTCGTCGCGAATCAGCCCTTCAAACGAGAGATCCGGGGAAACATGTCCGTCCTTGTCCCCCAGTTTGTGGCAGGCGGTGCAGGAGCGTTGCGTGACCAGTTGTTCGCCGCGTGCCGCCGACGGCGCGTTTTCTGCCGATCCAGCGCCTCCAACCGGCAAGCTCGTCTGCTGCAAGCGGGCCTTGTACTGCTCNNCCGGCTTTTTCGTCGGCACCGGCCTTCGTTTGCTGCAGCCGCGCCCGGTAGACTCCCAGGGAAGTCTCGGAGAAATTCATGCCGCGGCGGCTCTTCAGGAAAACAACCAGCGCCTTGATCTCGTCATCGTTGAGATCGAATTTGGGCATGAACGAAACCGCGCTGTAGTCACGCGGGTTAACCGTGTGTCCCCACAGATAGTCAATCCGCCATCTCTTGCCGACCTCGGTAAGATCCGGGCCGAGCGTGCCGTGCGAGAGCCCTTCGATGCGGTGGCACCCGTAGCACGCTTTTTCAAAGAACAATTCCCGCCCGCGCTTCACCAGCGGAGTGCCGGCAAAGTTCCCTTCTGTATGGCACTGCGCGCAAGCGGCCTGCATGTACTCCGCGCCCGTCAGCTTGGCTTTGAGCTGTGGCTTCCAGTTAGCCTGCGTCGCAAAGCCCAGCATCGGCTGTGGCCAGCTCTCGTCTTCGCCATGCGCGTAGACGGTTTCGAGTCCCCTGCCTTGTCCATCGTGACAAATCGTGCAGCCGAA
>PLHN01000299.1:0-6447 GCA_003139975.1 Acidobacteriaceae bacterium | reverse complement strand
CCGAACTGGGTCACGATGATCTGCTCGATCTGCAGCTTGTGCGAATCCACCGTCGCTTTTTCCGCGTCGGTCTTCGCCAGGCTGCGAGCCTGCTCCCAGTACGCCGTCTGATGCTTCTCCCAGCGATTGAAAAACTGGTCGTAGAAAACGATCCCGTGCACAATCAGCACTACAAAACTTGCTATAGCCAGCGCAACTCGCGTACTCACAGGATTCTCCTCGTCATTCTTTTCACCACGGAGAGACGAACTCCCAGTTGGCTCCTCGGAAGAATGTGCCAATCACAACCAGCACCACATTGATAACCGCGAAGGTCATGAACAAAGTGTTGGCCAGCAGGCGCTCGCGTCCGAACCACTTCCCAACCCCGACCTGTTTGCGGTCTATATACGGCACTAACAGCAGCAGCAACACCTCGATGGTCGGCACACCGACTCCTCCCCAAAATGCCGAATAACTCACCTGCTCCTGCAGTCCAAGGAAGTACCACGGCGCCTTCGCCGGGTTCGGCGGATGCATTACGTTCACCGGCTCTTCCAGTGGCGCGTTGAAGAAAAGCGAAACCACCAGAATCGCGGCCACCGAAATTACAAACACCAGTAACTCTGCCTGGAAGAGATTCGGCCAGCTGAACAGGGTCCGGTCTTCAATGCTGCCGACCTTCACCAGCGGCCCGCGAACCAAACCCTGAATGCCGAAACTCCGTTTCGGAAGCGTCGCGGCGCCGGCGCTTGCAGCAGCTCCCGCTGCCACCGCCATCGTCATCGGGGCCTCAACCAGACCTCCAGACACTGAGGCCGGACTAGTCGTTCCGGTCTCTTCTTCTTCCGGCTTCGCTAATCCGCCATCTTTGCGAATCCGCCAGAAGTGGATTGTTACAAGACCAGTAAGCACAACCGGCAACACAGCCACATGCAGCACATAAAAGCGCAACAGCGCTTCCTGCCCGACCGTCGAATCGCCTAATAAGAGGAAGCGAACATCTTTGCCGACAAACGGCGCGTACCCGGCAATCGAAGTGCCCACCGTGATCGCCCAGAACGCCAGCTGATCCCAAGGCAGCAGGTAGCCGGTGAAGCTGAGGAAGAGCGTAATCAGAAACAAGAAGACGCCGATCACCCAGTTAAATTCGCGCGGCGGTTTGTACGCGCCGGTCAGGAACACGCGGCACATGTGCAGAAAGACCACGGCCACCATGGCGTGCGCCGACCAGCGGTGCATGTTGCGCAGAAAAATCCCGAACGCGACCGTCCCGCGCAAATCAAGCATCCGGTCGTAAGCCTGCGTGGTCGATGGCACGTAATAAAACATCAGTAGAATGCCGGTCACTACCAGAATGAGAAACAGAAACGACGCCATCAGCCCCAGGCCCCACGTGTAAGTCGCCTTCAGGCTGTGGCGATGCACTTTGACCGGATGAATATGAAGAAAGAAATTGCTGAAGCTGGTGGACGAACGCCCGTAATCGGAGTTAGGCAGCGGGTTCCGAAAAACCGACCGCCAAATATTCTGCGGCAGGGCCAGCCAGCTGTTTTGCGAGCGAATTACTGTTTGAGTGCTCATACTTTCAAATAAGTCCCCGCTTCAACTTCGTTGTCTTTGTCCACGTACAGGTCTCCGTTGGGAGCCAGCGTGACCTGGTACCACGACAAAGCGCGCGGTGCCGGGCCGCCGGTTACAAATCCGTCCTGGTCGTAGTGCGAGCCGTGGCACGGGCAGGCAAAGCCGGTCCCCGACACCCCCACGATGCATCCCAGATGCGTGCAGGTGGTCGAAATGGCCCCCACCTTGTCGCCTTCGCGCACAATGCAGACCCGCCGCGTATCCAGCGAGATCCGTGCACCGGACGGAAAGTCCTCCGGTTTGCCGATCGCAAACCGGTTCGGTTGACCGTAAGTCGCGCGCGGCTTGATAAAGACGAGGTTCGACGCCGCTGCAATGATGGCCGAGCCGCAAAGGCCTACGCCGCTGAGCCATGACAACAGTCGCCGCCGGTTCATATCTTCGGGGCTGCCATCAGTCGTGGGTTTCGTCGGATTCTTGATCATCTTCTATCTCCTCTTGCTTCTCTCCCTTTCCACGCTTCGCGGGAGAGTCCACCAATTCCTCTACGTCGGACCAGAAAACGTGATACTTGGCGTTTTCCACGTCCTTGAAGTAGTTCTTCTTCACTGCATACACAAAAACCAGCGCAGCACCGATTCCCATGCACAAGCTGGCCAGAATCGCAATCCAAGTCACTTCCATACATCGCGCCTAACTAGAACGATGTTTTCGCCGGGCCGGTTGAGCGGGCTGAATCTGAATTTGTCCTTCGCCGTTCTGTTCCTTGGCGAGGTTGGCCATTGAGTCCCGGGCTAACCGCGCAATCGACGCGCTAGCCAGGACTTTCTTCAGTGCCGTCTGCGCTTCGTTCCAAATGGGGTGCGCTCCGCACCATGAACTGAAATCGCAATTTGCTTCTCCCGCCAGACACAGATTGATCTGCAGCGGCCCTTCCACCATTTCGACCACGTCGAGCAGCGAAACACTTTCAGGAGCGACCGCTAGCTGGAACCCTCCTCCAGCCCCGCGATGCGACGTGATCATGCCGCGCTGCACGAGTTGCTGAAGAACTTTCGACACAAAACTTTCGGGAGCCTCAATGCGGTGCGCTAATTCCGGTGCAGCCAGCCGCGTTTCCTCTGGCAACGCTGACAGATGGATCATGATCCGCACAGCGTAGTCGGTTGCGCGCGTAATCTGCATGGCCTAGAAATCGGACCGCTCTTGTCCAATTTGAAACAGTAGAATGCCGAGGCCACTGTGCTGTCTGTGATGTAACGCACGTCGGCGCGTGATAAGGATCAGGTGTTGTTTGTGAGGTTTTCGCCTGCGCTGCCTGGGGTGGGGTTGAACGAAATTTATAAAATCCCGGGTGCTCTGAGAGCCAGCGGTGGTAGAACGTTTCTTCTTTATGTGGCGGTTATCGGCACTCTCTCCATGTATTCCGCAATCTGCACATTCCAGCGCAACTCTTTTTTCATCAGGTCCCGAAGTTGTGAAGAGGCCTGCGGTTCGCCGTGCACTAAGTAAGTCACGGCCGGCGTGCCCTTGAAAGTCCGCAACCATTCCAGCATCTCCGGCGGATCGGCGTGATCGCTGAACTGTTCGAGTGCCGCGACCTGCGCGCGGATCGGGATGAATTCTCCGAAAATCTTAATTTCTGGCGCGCGTGCTTTGATCATGGCGCCACGAGTTCCCGGCGCTTGAAATCCAATAAAGATGACGAGGTTACGAGGGTCGGGCAAACGCTGCGCCAGATGATGCAGAATGCGCCCTCCCGTGACCATGCCGCTCGACGAAATAATGATCGATGGAAAGTGGCTGTCGTTAATCTTCTTCGACTGCTCCGCCGTCTGCGCAAACGTGAACCCTGGCCATTCGATCGGCGACCCGTATTTCTTGATCAGTTCGGCCGCCCGCGGCGTGTATTCTTCCGAATGCTTCAAGTAGATTTCGACCGCCCTGATCGCCATCGGGCTGTCGCAATACACCGGAACGCGCGGAATTTTCCCCGCCTCCATTAATGCTTTCAGGATGAAAATGAATTTCTGCGTGCGCTCGACAGCAAAGGCGGGGACAATTACGCTGCCGCCGCGTGCGACCGTCTCTCGAATGAGGCGCGCGAGTTCAGGCCGCGGGTCGGTTACCGGGTGCTCCCGGTTCCCATAAGTTGACTCCATGACGAGCACGTCAGCCGATTCGCCTTCCTGCGGGCCGGAGTGAACGACCTTCCCCGGTGCAACCTGGTTGTTGCGGACGCGTCCGACGTCGCCGGTGAAGAGCAGTCGACGCATCTGGCCATCGGTCTTCAGCATCACCTCCGCCATGCATGATCCCAATATGTGCGCGGCGCGGACGAAGCGGAACGAAAGCTCCGGGCAGAGCTGGATGGTCGTTTCCACCTCGACTGCCTTGAAATATTGCTGGCATTCTTGCGCTTCTTCGAGCGTGTAGAGCGGCAATGCCGGGGTGTGCTTGGACGTTCCCTTTTTGTTGTGGAACGCGGCATCTTCTTCCTGCAGGTGACCGGAATCGGGCAGAACCACCGAGCACAGATCGATGGTCGGCTGCGTGGCGTAGATCGGGCCGTGGAAGCCTTCTTTCACCAGCCGCGGAATCCAGCCGCAGTGATCGAGATGCGCGTGCGTGAGTATGACCGCATCGATCTCACAGGCGGGAACCGGCGTGTCCTGCCAGTTGCGCTCGCGCCACTCCTTCTGGCCTTGAAACAGGCCGCAATCGATTAGCGCCTGGAATCCCTGTTTGCCGCTCGAATCGTAGGTGGTGTTGATCAGGTGCTTGGAGCCGGTCACGGTGCCGGCCGCGCCAAGAAACTGGATGTAGGGCAATGGTTCTCTCCTGGGTGAACAAGAAGTCTACAAAGGTCAGAGGTTAGAGGTCAGATTGCAGAGGTACTGGCAACTTCTTTCCGTTGTTGCCGCCTGATCTCATCGGAGAACCGCTGTGCATAACGCCCTGTTTTGGTCTTCACTTCTTCAATCGACCTCTGACCTCAATCTACTGCTCAGTGATCCTAAACACGTTATTCGTTAGATCGCTCTCCGGCACGCTTCCGTCGTTTATGACGATCTCCACAGGCGCGCATGGCAACTCAACGCGCGTAGTGGCGGCGCTTTTTGCACGGATTTCCAAACGGTTTGTGATCTCGCTCGCCTCGCATTGGACCGTGAAAGGAACCTCAGCTCCCGCCGAGCCGAGATTTTCCACCGTGATTGTCACCATCTGCACTTCCTTGCCGGCCTTCTCATTCTTGTCTTTCCACGGATGGACCGACTGCACATGAAAATCCGGCAAGCCACGGTCATGGTAAACCCAGTCGTCAAAAAATACGCTGAGGTCACGCTTGGAGGCGGATTCGATCAGCCGCTCGACATATTTCGGATCGGCGTCGTCCGCGGCCCGATAGCCGCGAATCGCCTCTTTGAGCGCCGCAGGGCCGACCATGTCCCGCAACATCCACCAGACATAGGCCGCCTTGCTGCGGTAATAAGTCTCGTCAAAGGTGTTTATCAGTGGCTGGCCCGCATTCTTCTCGGCCGCAGCCGCGACTTCTTTCTCGGAGTCGAGAAACGCGGCCCGGTGCAATCCGATTAAGTCAAGCGCCGCCTCGCGCCCACCCTGCTGTTCGCGATACACAGCCTCGGCAAAATGTGCCAGCCCTTCAGAAACCCAGGGCCGTGGCGAAGCGAAGGCCGAATGCACCAACTCGTGAACCAGGTTGATGCCGGCAAGCTTGGTGTCTTCTCCCGCCATCGACACCATTAGTAACGTTCCGCTCTCAAACGGAGCCGCATGCGGATCGGCAAAGTCGGCGATTGCAATTGGCGCTGTCGGCTTGCCAAACCACTCGGTCACGAATTTTGTCGCAGGCTCAATCGCACTGAGATAGGTCGCGACCCCCGACTCGTGGCCCTCCAAACTCAACACCATTAGCGGAGGCCTAAAGTCGTCGCGATAACGTGCCATCGCAAAAGTGGGTGCGACTATTCCAAGCGCTGTCCATGTGCACTCGCCGCTCGTCTCCTGTGTGGGGCCCGCTTCTTTGGAACTCACAGCACCAGGTGTGCAGATTATTGTCGGCGCTCGCTCACCGCTCTCACCGGACAGTACAAGTTTCNNACCTCAAACAGGCTGTTCCCTTCCGAAAAATCCGCCGACTCGGTCGCAATCGGATACCACGCGACATACCCGGCGCCCCGCACCGCCGTGAACGATTTCCCAATCTGATCCCAGCTTGTATGCCGCGCAATGTCCGTCGGTATCCCCACGCGCGTCAGCCGAGTCATATCCAGCGGGATGACACCCTCATAGCCGATCTCCAGTTCCACGGAATCCTTCGGTTTGACGTCGGCGGGCAAAGTCACGATCGCTTCCGAGAGGCCGCCCGTGTGGTCGATATCGGAAACGAACGGCTGAGAAACAAACGGCAGCGGCTTGTCGCCCGCGCGAATCGACAGCCAGTTCAGCGAGGAAGAAATCTGCAGCGATGCGATTTTCTGCGGCTGGGGCGAGTCGTTGCGGAGCGTAATCTTCCCGCGCGCGCCCAAGCGCTGCTGCGAGGGATCGAGGCGGACTTCGAGATCATATTTCGTGATGGTGAACGCTTCGCGGTCGAGCGCCGAAGCAGAAATGCTTGCCGCGCCGAGGAGGACACCGAAAGCCAAGAGGAAACAGAAAACCTTCATGGTTTCTTGGATGCGCGCAACTGCCTCTGCCGCACCACTTCATACAGCACCACGCCAGCGGCCACGGAAACGTTCAGCGATGGCACCTTCCCCAGCATCGGGATCGAAACCAGGAAATCGCAGTGTCGACGCACCAGATCATGCACTCCCTTCCCTTCAGCCCCGAGCACGACGGCGCAATGCATCTTGTAATCGA
>PLHN01000529.1 GCA_003139975.1 Acidobacteriaceae bacterium | reverse complement strand
GCTTAACATCCTTGTACCCCTTCTGGTTGACGTAGTCGCGTACGCCGAAATAGTAGCGAAGCGCATGCTCACGGCTGCCGGTGACTACCATCGCTTTGGCGTGGCCCGCCAGTTCATTGAGAACATGCCGGCGGAAATGCTCGACGATTACCTCGACTTTCTGACCTATGGCTGTCGGATGTAGAGATGCAAAGCGAGCTACACGCCTCTGCCCGCGCCGTCCGTTCAGTTCAGGATCGTCCTCGATGGCCTTTTCGAGCTGATAGTAGGCCTTGTAGGTCATGTAATTTTGGAGAACGTCCAGGATGAACCCTTCTTCGATGGCCTGACGCATCGAATACAAATGAAAGGGGTGAGGCAGGCCGTCCGGACCTTTAATTCCGAACCGCTCCAAGGTGACATTACGAGGGGTTGCGGTGAACGCGAAGAAACTGATGTTGGGCTGGGGGCCGCGCGCCTTTTGATACTCCGCGATCATCTCCTCAATATCGTCACTGGATGTTGCTTCGCGGGTAAGGGCATCGGTCATGGCCTGCGCGGATTTTCCAGACTGGCTGCCGTGAGCCTCATCGATAATGACAGCAAACTTCCGTGTCCCCTGCCCTGAGATTTCCTTTAGATGATCGGTGGAGAACTTCTGGATAGTGGTGATGATGATTCGCGCACCGCTGTTGATGGCTTCCTTAAGCTGACGGGACGTGCCATCGATCTTCTTAACGACACCCTTGGTCTGCTCGAATTGGGACACCGTGTTTTGTAGCTGGCGGTCGAGGACGACACGATCCGTGACAATGATCGCGGAATCAAAGATTGGCTGATCGGCGGTGTCATGCAAGTTGATAGCGTGATGCGCTGTCCAGCCAATGGTGTTGGACTTACCCGACCCTGCCGAATGCTGGATAAGGTAGTTGCGGCCAGGCCCGAAGCTGCGGGCGTGAGTCACCATTTTGCGAACGGCATCTAGCTGCTGGAACCGGGGGAAGATCAAGGTTTCCCGGAGCTGGGGAGCGCCATTCGAGGTCGGCGTTTCCTGTGAATCCAGGTGAACGAACCCTCCGATTACATCGAGGAGCACCTCGCGCGAAAAAATGGCGTTGCCTTCGGGTTGGTCGGCATATAGGTAAGCGACGCGGAACTCCCCTTCAATGTCCGGGTTCCCGCTTCCGCCATTGCGACCACGGTTGAACGGCAGAAACCCTGTGCGACCATTTTGAAGCCTGGTTGTCATGGAAACGTTGTCTTCGTCCATTGCAAAGTGGACCAGAGCACCGCGCTTGAAAGTCAGAAGCGGTTCGCCAGCCGGGGAACGGTCGTAGCGATATTGTTTCTCGGCGTGCCGGAATGTGGACCCGGTCAGGAGGTTCTTCAATTCCGCGGTGACAACCGGCAGGCCATTAACGAACAACACAACGTCGATGGCGTTTTCATTCTTCAGGCTGTATCGCACTTGGCGGATGACTGAAAGAGTGTTCGCTTCGTACAGGCGCACCAGATCAGCGTTCAAGCCGGACGCGGGCTTAAAAAAGCAAAGCGAAAACTTAATGCCGGGAATCAGCTTGATACCTTGACGGAGAACGTCCAGCAGCGACCGTGTCTTTAGGGCCTTTTCCAGTTGCTTGAAGAATTCGGGCTCGGCGGCCGCGGCGTACTGGGCTTCGAGCTTGGTCCATTCTTCGGTTTGTGTCTCTCGGACGAATTGCAGGAGAAGCTCACGATCAAGCGCGAGCGGGCGGTCGTAGTCTTCCGGGGTGCGCTCCACATAGCCGTGGGCCGCAACTAGCAGGGAAACCAATCGCTCCTCAAGGACGATCTCACGGTGAATGGTGGTTGCAGAATGGCGCGCCGTCATGGCACCAACGCTTTCACTATTCGGTCGAGGCCCTTAGCGGTAATCTCATTGACAACGCCCTGACGGATATCCATCTGCCCGGTCACTGCTTCTGTAATCAACGAGGCGCGATACTGCTTCAACAGGCTTAAGGACGTATAAGTTTTATCTCTCAGTTCGCGAGATCCCTTTAGAAATTCAGCGATTTCATCCTGCTCCGGTCTGGGAGGCACAGGGAGGCGCACGGGAGCAAATTTAGAAAAACGGAATCGCGGAGCACGCTCCCGGACGGAAGGACATAGCACGTAAATATAGTTCCGTTCTGCCATGCAACGAAGAACCTGGGCGTAGTAATAATTATTCACGCTGTCCGAAACTGCTTCGCAAACTGCATATTCCCCGGTTGATTTGCCATCGGAGTCCGAGACGCCGATCGCGCCCGCAAAAGCGTCCATGGTATGGATTACCAAGTCACCCTTTTGAATGTGTTGATAACCGACTTCCTTAACGGCAAACGTATATCCTTCCGTTCGCCTGTTTTCGCGCAGGGTGACTTGTCCATCTCTGAAGGCCGTTTTGATTTTGTCATCGTTTAGTGGCGGGCGGGCAACATTTCTAAATAGGTACTTTGCGCGTCTCATTTTCCAGTGCGCGGGTATTTTCGGAATCCAGGGAAGGCCCGTTTCGAGGACCTGTCTTCCCTTTCCCGTTGAGGATGTTAAGCTGCCATCGATTGCGATGTGTTCTTTTTGCTTTAACAACGCTATAAGCTGCCGTTTCTTCTCAATCAGAAGGTCAATTCGGGCGCAGCGATGATCCAGAAACTCTGCAATTTGGTTTTGAACAGGGTCGTCCGGTAAAGCGACTGGAATATTCTTGAGTTCCGAATATCCCGTCGTCCACAGGTCGGCAACGATACCGTGGCCGTAGCGATAAAACTCTTCCTGAAACGCAATGCTTTTTAGCAAATAGTGAAGAAATCTACGATGGCCGGCACGGGGTCTCAGGACAAGGCTGATGAGAGAAACGGAGCCGTCATAGTCGGATAGGCCGCTTGCTCCTCGACGGTCTGACCTGGTGTTAATTACGAAGTCACCGATTGCAGCCCTTTTTCGATTTTCTCTGTCGTTGGACTTCGCAACATGCTCCATTTGGGGCACGATGCCGTTCGACGTTACTGATAAAGGTGGATAGTCTTCGTCATTTACCTTCTCATTTCGCTGTTCAAGCAATTGGCCGAGTTTAGTTACTTGCCAGTCCTTAGGCTTGTTGCGAAGCATTATATTGTTCATGCCGTTGCCTGCTTAAGTAGTTTGGCGATTTCTACTTCAAGCGTTTTTAGCTCTTGATCAATCTCTGCGGCCGGGCGGGGAGGAACGTATCTGTAAAAGTGCCGGTTAAAGTTGATCTCATAACCGACTCGACCCACTCTGCCGTCATGTTCATCTCGATAAGTCTGATCAACCCAGGCATCCGGCAGCGATGGTGTCACTTCGCGGGCGAAATAGTCTTCCCAGTCTTCGTTTAAAGGTACGAGTTCGAAATCTCGCAGGTCAGCGTCGGGCTCAGGGTCGCCATCACTGTTTCGGCAGATATCTGCCGCTTCATCGCGCTCAGAAAATGCCAAAAGGATTGTTTTTTTCGGCGCCGGGGCCACTTTTATCCCAGACGCTTTGAAGTTATTGGCGAGGACCTTCTCAAAAGCATCGCGATTCCGGTAGACGGCTGTCGGGCTGAGCGTTTCTAGGCTGGTAATAATTGCTTCCTGGTCGGCCGGATCGAGCTTCAGAAAGGGCTTTTCCAGCTTTAGTCTGGCAAGACGCTCCGGTGTCGCTTTGAACGAGAGGCGGAGGGGCCGCTCGACGCGAATCTCACGGTAGCCGAAATCGGACACAGCAAAGATTTTTGAAAATTCCTGATATTCGCCACTACCGTTTAACATGCGCGCGTAGATGCGCACAATTTCTTTGCGGGAGTCTTCGGGAATCTCCCGCCGTTTAGACCCGAGGCTCCGTCTCATTGACTGCCAAAATCTTTCTGAAGAGGCATCAATCAGCTGGACCTTTCCTCGCCGAGCTTTAGTCTTGCGGTTCGTGAGAAGCCACACATACGTCTGAATGCCGGTGTTGTAAAACAAGTCGGTGGGCAGGCCCACAATGGCCTCCACCCAGTCGTTTTCGAGCATCCACCGACGGATCTCGCTTTCGCCGGCCCCTGCCCCCCCCGTGAAGAGAGGCGAACCGTTCATAACGATGCCAATGCGCGAACCAGTCTCGTCCTGCCGCATCTTGGAGATCATGTGCTGCAAAAAGAGCAACTGGCCGTCAGAAATGCGTGGTAAGCCCGCTCCGAAGCGGCCGTCCTTTCCAAGGGTCTCGGATTCTTCTTTGATCGGGTCCTGATATTTCTTCCAGTCCACTCCGTAGGGAGGATTCGACAACATGTAGTGAAATGTCTTCCCGACATGGGCGTCGTTGGTGAGGGTGTTGCCGAAGGCAATCTGTTCAGGATCGTGGCCGGTCACGAGCATATCCGACTTGCAGATGCCGAAAGACTCACCATTGAGCTCCTGGCCGAACAGTTCAACGCGGATCTTCGGATTTAGCGCTTTCATCCGTTCTTCCGTGATGGCAAGCATGCCTCCCGTGCCGCAGGCCGGATCGTACACAGTGCGAATGATGCCGCTGCCAGTTAACGCGGCTTCGTCATTGGCGAGGAGGAGATCTACGATCAGACGGACAACCTCGCGCGGTGTGAAATGCTCTCCTGCCGTTTCGTTTGAGATTTCAGAAAAACGCCGGATCAAATCCTCGAAAAGATAACCCATTTCGATGTTGGAGACCCGGTCTGGGTGCAGTTCTATCTGAGCGAAACGCTCAAATACATGCCAGAGAATGCCACCTTCTTTCAGGCGCTTGATTTGGTCTGTAAAAAGGAATTTGTCGAGGAAAATGTCCCGGACGTTGCCAGAAAACTTCGTGACATAGTCCAGAAGATTGGCGTGCAAATGGCCTGGGTCTTGGCCTTTCAGGCTTTTGAATGTGAAGGCGCTAAGGTTATAAACCTTGAGGTTACCGCCAGCCGCCCCGAAGAGAATCAGGTCCTTCGTAGCGTCGTCCACTCCGTCCGGCAGGCCCTTGGCGGCTTTAAGAACGGCATCTTTTGAGGCTTCGAGGATGCAATCGAGGCGGCGCATTACGACGAAAGGAAGAATGACCTTACCGTATTCGGATTGCTTAAAGTCACCGCGAAGAATTTCCGCGACTGCCCAGACAAATGACGCCAGTGACTGAGTCTGTGGATTGTGCTTCTGAGGGACGATGTCTTGTTTCGGCGGCATAAAATGAAACTTCTCTTAGTTCTTTGAAGCTCTTATCAGATCAAATTTCGGATGTCATTGCCGTTGCGAAGAATGATTGTACCCGGATACGCTTACCCCTAAGGCTTCCTTCGTCGGTTCCGCAGCAGCATCACGACAACCCATACCAGATAGACCGCCCCGCCCCGTGACGCACCAGAAGTCCCTTTTTCACAAGATTGGCGAAGGTGGCCTTGGCGGTATTCGGGCTGGCTTTGTGCTCGCGCACCATATCACGGGTGGTGACCCTGCCGTGGGCCTGCACGTAGTCCATGATGTGCACCGCCAATTCAGACAGGACAGAGAGTGCGGCCTTCTCCCTTTCCACCTTCGCGGCGAGGCGACGCTTCTGTTGCTGCAGCCCGCGCAGGAAAAACAAAAGCCACGGTTGCCAGTTAGGCTTCTCGCTATGCAGCGTGCTTTGTGTCTGGCGTAGCGCCAGGTAATAGGACTCCTTGCTGTTCTCTATCACGCTCTCCAGAGAACTGTAGGGCACATA
>PLHN01000033.1 GCA_003139975.1 Acidobacteriaceae bacterium | reverse complement strand
CAGATGGTGTTCTGGACGTCGACAATCACCCCGGCCGAAGGGTCCACCGCGGAGAGTTCTTCCACCGCCAGAATGGCCTGGAAGAAGCTGCCGCCCTGGCCGCCGTATTCCTCGGGAATCTCGATGCCCATCAGCCCGAGTTGAAAGAATTGGTCGATCAACCCGTGATCGAACATGCCTTTCTCGTCCATCTCCTTTGCCAGCGGGCGAATCCTGTCTTCGGCAAAGCGGCGTACGTTATCGCGAAACAAAATCTCGTCGTCGGTGAGCGTGGTTATAGGAGCAGGGCTGGCAAGCTGCAAAGTTTCCGGCATAAGGGCACCTCATTCCCGGCGCGGCGCGATCACCGCATTCCGGGCGTATTAGCAAACCCAGAATTGTAGCAGCGAAACAGAAGACCAGGCAGTCGGTCAGGCGACATCCCCAGAACCCTGCTTGGTTGTCATTCCGACCGAAGCCGGCGTCCCCGGCGAGCCCGCTTTTGGCTGGGTGGGGTGGAGGAGAGAAGAATCTGCTTTGGGCAGCTGCTTACGTTCTTACTTGGCCTACTTACTTCGGCATCAACTCCGCCACAGTCAACTGATCCGCCTTGCGCAATTCGGGGAACAGCCAGGCCCACGCCGCAATCACCACCAGCGTTCCGACTCCCCCGAGGATGACCGCCGGCTCGGTGCCGAACCACTGCGCGGTCAGCCCAGACTCGAACTCGCCGAGTTCGTTGGACACGCCGATGAACAGCATGTCCACGGCGTTGACGCGCCCGCGCATCTCATCCCGCGTAGCGACCTGCACCAGCGTGGCGCGAATGATCACGCTCACCATGTCGCTCGCGCCCAGCAGCAGCAGCGCAATCAGCGACACGATCAGGTTGTGTGAAATCCCGAACACGATGGTGAACACTCCAAAGCCTGCGACCGCAGTCAGCATGGCAATTCCCGCGCGCCGCCGAATCGGCCAATGAGCGACCACAATCGCCATCAGCGCCGCTCCAACGCCCGGAGCGCTGCGCAGCAGGCCGAGTCCCCAAGGACCAGTGTGCAGAATCGTCCTCGCATACACGGGCAGCAGCGCAACCGCTCCTCCAAGCAGCACCGCGAACATATCAAGAGAGATGGAGCCAAGGATGAGCTTCTTCTGCCAGATGAAGTGAAAGCCGGCGAGCACGGTGCGCAAGCTGATCGGCTCTCTCGCCGGCGGCTGATTCGCATTGGGATGACTTGCATTGGGCTGGCTTGCGTTGAACTGGCTTGCATTGGGCTGATTGACGATGTCTCGCCCCCCGGCGCGCTCGGCTGAGCCTTCGAGCGGGTGAATGCGAAGCGTCAGCAGCGTAGACAGAACCGCGACCACGACCGAAGTGATATAGACGGCTTCCGGCCCACGAAACGCCGCGTACACGATTCCTCCCAATGCCGGACCGGCGATAGTCGCGACCTGAAACGTGCTCGCGTTCCAGGCGACTGCGTTCGGGAAATGTTCTCCGGGAACCAGTTCCGGCAGAATCGCGCGGCTCACCGGAAAGCTGAAGCTGCGCACGCTGCCAACCAGCACGAGCACCACATAGATCAGGTGCACAGAAACCGGAGCGCGTCGGGTGACTGCGAGCAGAAGCGCCGAGGAGAGCGCATATCCTGCGTAACACCACATGAGCAGCTTGCGCCGGTCGAACAGATCGGCCGCGTGGCCGGCGAAAAGGAACAGGACAAATCCTGGCAGAAATTGCGCGAGTCCGACATATCCCAGATCGATGGGCCGCTTGGTGATCTCGTAGACTTGCCAGCCGACCGCCACCGATTGCATTTCGATCGCGAGCACGATGAAGAAGCGCGCGAACGTGTAGGCGACAAAATTGGGATAGGTGAAAGCGACGCGCCCAGCGAGCCGCGGATCTCTTTCTGTCAGCATCGTTCAGTCAGCATCGCGACGCGAGCATTCCTTTATTACTGTGCCACAAAAGATCGGGAGGGTGCGTGTGGCGCGGGCGCCCCCGCCCGCGAAAGGTGTGCGCCTTCCAAGGTTCGGAGAGCAGCCGAACCATGGCCGGTGGCCCGCGCAATGCGGTTCTCGTTGTGTGGGGAAGTTCACACGCGCAAGCCGGACTGGAGGCGGGGCTGCCCCCTGCGCTCTTTGCAAGAGCCCGCCCTGAGCGCGGTCGAAAAGTGGGAATCCAGCAAGCCGCGATTCATATATCACACCTTGTCAAGCCCGGTTTGACGTCCCAGAAATCCTCGAGCTCCTTTCGTTTGTTGCCTCTACACAGATTGTACGTACACATCTGTCTTCCAAACAATATTTTGTTCGCCGCCTATTCGCTTCTAGCCCATCCTCCGTACGTACAACCCAGCATGCATAAGCCGCGTCCGCGGAAGCTATCGTCCTTCCCGCCCTTTCGCCTCTTCTTCCATCACCCTCCGCAGCGTCCGGTTGATCTCCCACTGATACCCCCGCCCCATCCCCCGGAACCACGCCAGCACATCCGCATCCAGATTCACTGTCACCCGCTTCTTCGCCACCCTCCGCCAGTCCTTCAACTCCCGCGCCCGCTTCCCCCAGATTTTCCCGGTCAATGCCTTCCCGGTCAATGACCGCCCTCCGCCGCCCCTGGAAAGGCCAATGGAACGTCCCTGTTCCACGCCTCCCGAAGCCCTTAGTCTGGCGATCTTCCGGCTTTTCGTAACTCTTTTCTTTAGTTTCATCTGCAATCACCGGGCATGTAACTTTATCCATACACAGTACACTGCATTACGTTCCACGTGGAACACTCCCACCGCGATTCGGGGCCTGCTTAGGAAGTCACGGATGCTTGTGTAGCCGATCACTGACATTCGCCGTTGACTGAGTACACTTACTACGGCCTTATAATCCTGATGTCTAATGTTTGAGGGCCCCCATGACAAAATCCAAGCTCGCGACCATCCTGAGTGTAATTTTGTTCTGGGGCACAACTGTTCTCAGCCTGCATGCGCAGGTTAGTGTCACTACCTATCACAATGACAATGCCCGGACTGGGCAGAACACGAACGAAACAATCCTGACGCCCGCCGCCGTACAAAGTTCGTCTTTCGGGCAGTTATTTCAACTTCCAGTGGACGGCCAGGTTTACGCACAGCCACTCATCCTGGCTAACGTAGCCATCGGCGGCGGCACGCATAACGTGGTATACGTCGCGACCGAGCATGACAGTCTTTATGCATTTGACGCCGATACCGGAACCGCGTATTGGCAAAAGAGCTTCATCAACCCTCCCGCAGTTACACGGGCGTCGAGCGCTCAGATTGGTTGTGGGAATATCTCACACGAGTATGGAATTACGAGCACCCCGGTCATCGACCCGAGTACAAATACGATCTATGTTGTGCCGCAGACGGTGGAATCGGGAGTGTTTATGTACCGCCTGCACGCTCTCGACGTGGGAACGGGGACGGAGAAATTCGGCGGCCCGATTGCGATTGCTGGTTCGTACGGAGGCGTTGTTTTCACCCCCAAGCAACAGATGAATCGTGCTGGATTGCTGCTGGAAAATGGGCACATCATTCTGGCTTGGGGATCGCACTGCGACCACCCGACATATTATGGCTGGGTGATGTCTTACAACGCCACCACCCTGGCGCAAGAGGCTATTTACAATGACGACGTAGCCGGCACGTCGGAAAAAAATGCGGGTAAAAATGCGGGTATCTGGATGGCGGGCGGGGGGGTGGCCGCGGATGCCAATGGCAATCTCTACCTGGCAACCGGGAACGGAGACTACGGCCCAGTCGGTCAGCCAGTCGACTTCGGCGACAGCATCCTTAAATTGAGTCCGCCGGGCAATGGAACATTCGCGGTCGCGGACTGGTTCACTCCGCATGATCAGCAGACTTTTGCCAAGATCGACGGCGATTTAGGATCGGGCGGAGTCGTGCTGCTTCCGGATCAGCCGCCTGGTTATACACACCAGCAACTGCTCGTTCAAATGGGGAAGAAAGGCAAGCTGTATCTTGTAGATCGAAATAACATGGGGCATTACTGCGGTGGGTGCAGCAAGGACACGAACATCGTCCAGGAGATTGTGGGCGCGACCATTGGGGTTTGGGGATCGCCAGCCTATTGGAACGGTAGCGTGTACTACGGCAGCGCCAGTGATGATGGGGGTACCGGCACGGTCAAGGCTTTTTCGCTTTACTCGACGGTGCCGTATTTGAAACTTAGCTCACAGACGCCGGAAATGTTTTCGTACTCGACTCCGACGCCGTCGGTCTCCTCGAATGGCAATTCGGGCGCGATTCTATGGGTTCTTGACAATGGGGGATTTAAGAGCCGCCTCCCCACAGTTTTGCACGCGTACGACGCGACCAACCTCGCCATCGAGTTTTACAACGGCGACACCCATCCCGAGTACCAAGCTGGTCCGGCAGTGAAGTTCTCTGTTCCGACGGTTGCCAATGGGAAGGTCTACATTGGCACACGGAATTCATTAACGGTGTACGGAATCAGCCCCAGTGCCGGAGTTTCCTCGCCGGTCAGAAGAACTCCTGTCAGGCACGCTTCCCGCCGAAATCCCTCAACTCCGCTCCATTGCCATGCTTCTACTTGCGGTTGATCAGCGAGGCTACATACGCGGCGCCGAAGCCGTTGTCTATGTTGACTACGCTTACGTTTGAAGCGCAGGAGTTCAGCATGCCTAGGAGGGCGGCCAGGCCTTCGAAGGCGGCTCCGTAGCCTACGCTGGTGGGGACGGCGATTACGGGGACTCCTACCAGGCCTCCTACTACGCTGGGGAGAGCGCCTTCCATGCCGGCGCAGACGATGATGACTCGCGCCTCGGCGAGGACGCTTTGGTGCGCCAGGAGGCGGTGAATGCCCGCAACTCCTACATCGTAAACGTGTTGGACCGCGTTGCCCATGAGCTCGGCGGTGGCGACGGCTTCTTCGGCTACGGGGATGTCGCTGGTTCCCGCGGAGACGACTACGATTACGCCCTTTCCATGCTTTTTGCGATCGCGCTTCAGGACGATGGCGCGCGCCAGGGGACGATACTCCGCCTTGGGCTGTTCGGCGGCTACGGCTGCGTATTGTTGTTCGGTGGCACGCGTGGCCAGCACGTTGCCGCCGTGCTCGGCCAAGCGGGTAAAGATTCCGGCTACCTGACTGGGCGTTTTGCCTTGGGAAAAAATCACTTCGGGCATGCCTTGGCGCAGGGCGCGATG
>PLHN01000303.1 GCA_003139975.1 Acidobacteriaceae bacterium | reverse complement strand
TCGACCGGCATGAGGAACTCGCGCTGGTCGGCCTTGAAGCCGAGGCGCTGATTAGCTTCGACGGTATCGAGGCCGCTATCCTGTAGGGCGTAAGCTTGAAGCTTGGCCATGAGCCCAATGCCACGGCCTTCCTGCTGTTCGTAGATGAGAACACCGGCGCCTTCGTGGGCGATCATAGAGAGAGCCATTTCAAGCTGTTGGCGGCAATCGCAACGCAAGGAGCCAAACACGTCGCCAGTAAGGCACTGCGAGTGAATGCGAACCAGGGGTGATCCGGAATGCACGTCGCCCATTACGAGAGCGACGGCTTCTTCGGTCTTGGCGCCAGAGACGCGCAAGGTGAAGCCGTGAATCAGGAAATGGCCCCAGCGCGTGGGGAATTCGGCGGAAGCGACTTGTTTAGCCTTGATGGAACTCACTGTCCAAATTATATAGGTTGATTTCGATTACAAGACAGGATCCGGGGTTTCAGGAATCGGCGGGGCAGCCGAGTGAATGCGGACGATGAACAGCCCGACCAGCACGGCGCTGATGAGCATGACGAATCGAATGTAAAGGCCAGCATGAAAGGTATGGTCGCCGAAGGTGGCGCGCAGGAGGCCCGAGCTGGCGCTCACGGTGCACATGCCGAAGTAGAGCTTTTCGGTCCAGCCGCGCGAGATGGCAAAAAGCCAGAGCAGGATCGCGGAAGCTACCGTGAAGATGCCGCAGAGTATCCAGGCGCCAGTGGGCACGGTCGCGGGTACCCAGATTCCCGCGGCGGGAGTGGCCGCGATCATCTGGCGGAAGGCGATCAGCAGGAAGATGATCGAATGCACGAGCGCCACGACAGCCCGCTTGCGGTTCGTGAGGATGGAGAACTCGCGCATATAAGAGTGCAGTTTAGCGAAGTTGTTGAAGATGGTGATGTGATTTTGGTCACAGCGGTGGCCCAAAAAAGGGGACGGCTGCTAGAATTACTAGCAGCCAAAGATCTGGCTTCGACCCACCACAAAGTGGGGCTATAGCTCAGTTGGGAGAGCGCATCGTTCGCAACGATGAGGTCGTCGGTTCGAGCCCGACTAGCTCCACCATCTTTTCAAGCGCTTTGAAATCGGCTCACCTGGAGTTGCCTCACAACTTCCGACTTATGCGGAAATCAAAAAGCTGTAGGGCGGCCCAACTGTCGTTATGCCATCAACAATCAAGGCCCATAAAAGGCGTTTCCATGGTTCCGGCTAGGAAAACATCGACAATCGTTTGCTAGTGCCCTACTAAATTCTCCGCCTTCAGCCCACTGGCAAACTAAAATAGAAAACCGATCCGTGCCCTAGCTGGCTGGTAACCCCAAGGTGGCCGCCGTGGGCTTCTACGATGGCTTTGCAAATCGCCAGCCCCATACCCGTGCCATGGACCTGAACGCGCTGGTTTCTTCCACGATAAAATTTTTCGAAGACCAGCGACTGCTCAAAATCATCGATTCCGGGGCCGCGGTCCGCGATGCTGATGGTGAGCGTGCGGTCTTTCGTCTCTGCCGTAATGCGGATCGGGGCGCCCGCCGGCGAATACTTCGCGGCATTCTCAAGCAAGTGCACAAGCACCTCTTTAATGTGCGCCGAGTCCATGCGCGCGGCGGGCAGGTCCTCGGGAATCCGCTCATCGACAGGATGTTGCACGAGAAGCTGCTTCAACTCGTCGAGTGCCTCATCGACCGTCCGGCGGATGTGTGCCGACTCGAAGCGGAACTCGACTTTATTCGCGTCCAGTTGCGCCATCTCGGCAGCCTCGCCGATCAGCCGGTTCAGCCGGTCGCTTTCCTCGTTGATGATGGTCAGTAGTTCGTGTTTTTCTTCCGCCGAGTGCTCGCCGCTGCCGAGCAGTGAGGTGACCGACGCTTTAATGGCGGTCAGCGGCGTACGAAATTCATGCGTGACAGAATCGAGGAGCACCGAGCGCAGTTGTTCGCTCTCTCGCGCCGCTTCAGCACGGCTGAGTTTCTCAAAGGCACTGGCACGCTCTAAAGCAATGGCGACCAGGCTGCTGATCGCCTCCAGCGTTTGCCGCGAAAGGCGCAAGCCGGAAACCCCCATACTACCTACGACGCGCATCCCGATTCGCAGGGGCATGAAGGCGAGCTGGCCGGTGGCATCGAAGTGTGGTTCGCCGCGCAACGAGACGAGTTGCAGATCCTGTGCCTCCAGGCCGTCAATTGCAGGGCCGGAGCGATACACATCGGCGCGGCTCGTAAGTGCGACGGCAGCCGACCGGACGCCGAACGATTCCACAATGTAGCGCGGGATGATATTCAGCAACTCGGCGGCGTTGTCGCTCGAGAGCAACAACTGGCTGAAGGCGTACAGCCGTTCCAGTTCACGGCGGCGCTCGACAGCTGTACGCTCGCCGCGTTGCGCGCGCGCCGAAAGTTCGCTGGCGGCCACAGCGGTAACGAGGAAGGCAAAAAGCGCGACCCAGTTTTGCGGGTCGGCAACGGTAAGAGTTCCGATTGGCGGGAGAAAATAATAGTTGAATGCCAGGGTAGCCAACAGCGACATGAAGATCGCCTGCCGCAATCCGTAAAAGGCAGAGATGGCAAGGACTCCCAGCAGAAAAGCGAGGGCAACCGTAGTCGCATTGAGGTGCAGCCAGCGAAAGCCAACCAGTGTGATCACCGCAACGATCAACGTCGCGTTCACGAACCCCACTACGAATCTGGTTCCAGATTTCACGTGCCGATTGTAAATGAGAGAGAACAGGTTTCAAGGTTCCAGAGTTTCAAAGGTTTCAACGACGGGGCAGTCGGGGACGCGCTGGCCGTCGATTTCGTACCTTGAAACCTTGAAACTTCTTTGACTGACATCGACAAAGCGGGCACTCTCGACGACAATAAAGCGCAATGACGAAGACTCCCGACCAATGGCTCGAGGAAGCGGCGCCCGCTAAGAAAGGCGGCCTCTTCAAGCTTTTTCTGGGATATGCTCCGGGCGTCGGTAAGACCTACACCATGCTGACGGAAGCGATCCGTCGCCACAATCGCGGCGAAGACGTGGTGATCGGTGTGATCGAAACCCATGGCCGCAAAGGCGTCGCGGAGTTGGTTGTTCAGTTGGAGACCGTTCCGCGCAAGACCATCGAGTACAAGGGCGCGACGTTTGAAGAGATGGATGTAGACGCGATTCTTGCCCGCAAGCCGGGGGTCGCACTCATCGACGAACTGGCCCACACCAATATTGAAGGCAGCAAGAATCGCAAGCGTTACGAAGACGTTTTCGAGTTGCTCGATGCCGGGATCTGCGTGCTCTCAACCATGAACATTCAGCACCTGGAAAGCGTCACGCCGACCGTGCAGGGAGTGACGGGAATCCAGGTTCGGGAGACGGTACCGGACTGGGTATTGCAGCGCGTTAACGAAGTGGTGATGATCGATTTGACGCCCGAGGCGCTGCAGAACCGCATGCGCCGGGGGGACGTTTACCCGCAGGAACGCGTCGGCCGCGCGCTCGAAAATTTCTTCCGCGAGACGAACCTGATCGCGTTGCGCGAGTTGGCTCTGCGCCAGGTGGCCCAGGCTGTTGATCAAAGTCTGGAACAGCGCCGTGAGGTGCTCGAGAAAGACCGGGGCCAGGTTGCCATTCGGGAGCGCATCGCGGTGTGCGTTAGTTCGAATCCGGCGGCACAATATCTGATCGCTCGCGGCGCCCGGATGGCGCAGGCCATGAATGCCGAACTCTTCGTCGTCTACACAGACCTGGGCCAGGACACAAACGAGGAGAACCAGCGTACCCTTAATGCGAACCTCCGTTTTGCGGAAAATGTCGGAGCATCCATAAGCCGTGTGGCAGGCAAGAGCGTGGCCGAAGCGGTAGCGAAGTTTGTCAACGAGAAACACATTACGCAGGTTGTGTTCGGCCGCTCGGCGACACGCGGCTGGAAGCGATATTTTTATTTGTCGGCGATTCACCAGTTCTTGCGCGACGCCCCGGCCGTGGACGTGCACATCGTGACGCAGGAGCCCAGTTGATCGTCATGGTTGACTATGAAGATGCCAGACCACAAGCACATTCTGGTGGTGGACGATGAAGCGCAGATCACCCGCGTGCTGCGGACCACTCTTTCCACGCACGGTTACGACATTCGTGTCGCCAACGATGGCGAGACCGCGCTCGAGGTCGTGAAGGACTGGACTCCCGATCTCGTCATCACCGATCTGGCCATGCCGAACATGGATGGTCTGGAGTTGTGCCGCCGCTTGCGCACCAAAACGCAGGTGCCGATCATCGTGCTTTCGGTGCGCGGTGAGGAGCGCACCAAGGTGAGGGCGCTCGATGCCGGAGCCGATGATTATGTGACCAAGCCCTTTGGCATGGAGGAATTGCTGGCGCGCGTCCGGGCCAACCTGCGCCGGAACCGTGCCGAGGAGTCGGAGTCGGCAGCGATTGAAGCTGGCGATTTTCGGATCGATCCGGGCGCGCGCAGCGTCGTGGTTAAGGACCGCGCCGTTCATTTAACGCCGAAGGAATTTGACTTGCTCGTCTACCTGGCGCGCCATCCCGGCAAGGTTATTACGCACCGTGCGCTGCTCGGTGCCGTTTGGGGCGGCGAAAGCACGGAGCAGGTTGAGTATCTGCGAGTGTTCGTCGGCCAACTGCGCAGGAAACTGGAACCTTCGCCCAATTCTCCTCGCTACATTGTTACGGACCCGTGGGTTGGTTACCGCTTCGAACCGGGAGCGTAGTCGACGTCGTCACATACTCATTCAACCCCCAGTTTGTCATTGCGACCGAAGGGAGGAATCTGCATTCTTGCGCGCACGAACCCTTATGCTTTTTTTATTTTCATTTTATGCACACTTTACGGGTCCTCGAATCAAATGAGTTAGCGCCAGAAGACGTGGGCTAGCAAAAGGGGAACAGAAACAAATGTCCATCCAGGAAGCATCCGCCGAGCGGTTTGCGCAACTTTTTCATCAGTATCAACATGCTCTAGCCAAAGATTTCAATGGCGCGTCGAGCGTTCATAGCACTGACGCGTGGGCGGACGTGCCGCCCTCGGGAAAAAGCTTGATGGTCGCGGCCGCCCGTCTCGCGCTTCTCGAAGTAGAACGTCTACCCAGCGAGCGCCAAACCCGGCGATATTTTGCGAAGCCCGGCGAAGCCGAGTGGGGCTGCTGAGCAGATTCGGCAGCGTGCAATCCGGCGGTTGTCTTTATGACTTCCTTACGAAGTCTTTATCGTTATTTTACGGACGTGCCTGTCTAATTGTGCTTGCACCCACGAAGTCCTCTAGCGAGACGTCGTGACATTTCTTTTGCTGACGCTCGGTGCGTTATGTGAGCTTTTCCTGCTGCGATTCCTTTTTGCGCTCGGGCAGGAGATCCGCGACGCGTCTCGCCAGCGAAATGTTCACCTGCTCAGTTTGAGCCAAGCAACGAAAGGTGGAGAAATTATACGTATGACTTTGCACGTCACAATCCCCCCCAAGACACCGAAGAGCGCGGCGCTCATTTTGGTCGGTGCGCTCGTTCTGTCGCTGTCACTGCACGCGCAGGATGCAGCAAGTTCCACGCAGTCAATTCCACCCGATATCATGAAGCAAGTGGAAGCATTGACGAAGCGGGTGGAGCAGCTTGAAGAGCAATTGAAGGAGCATGAGGCCGCCGGCGAACCGACTACAGTGGTGCACTCCGCCAAAGCGGCGGTGCCGGCACAGGTCATTGTGGCTCCCGCGGTTACGCAAAATGAATCTGCGGCCGCCCAGCCAGCTAAGACAGAAAAGGTCGCGCCGTTTTCGGATTGGGACNNTACGATTTCAACAAGCCAATCGATAACTCGATAGGCGGGTCGAGCGAGATATTCCGCGCCAACGAAATCCAGTTGGAACAACTCGGCCTCGGAGGCGATTTTCACTACGACGATGTCCGCGCCCGATTCATGACGCAGTTTGGCATGTACTCGACAACAACCGTGCGCAATGACCCCAGCTATGCTAAGGGACAATGGAACCTCAACGAGGCGCACCGCTACCTGGCAGAAGCCTACGGCGGCTATCACATCAACGCCTTGAATGGGATCAATATCGACGCCGGAATTTTCTTGTCGTACATCGGGCTGTTCAGCTATTACAACTTCGATAATTGGGCCTACCAGCCCTCGTACGTCTCCTCCAATACGCCCTGGTTTTTCGAGGGTCTGCGAGTTCAAATTTTCCCCAATCCTCACCTGAAGATCGAGCCCTGGATTATCAATGGATGGCAATCCTACGCGTCCGCCAATTCGAGGAAGGGTCTGGGGGGACAGATCAAGTGGACTCCGCGACCCTGGGTGAACATCATTTCCAACAATTACGGCCTCGGGCACGACGATCTCTATATTCCGAAACGCGGCCGCATTCACACTGACGATAGTATCGAGATCAAGTATTTTGACAAACCGGGAAACCGTCTCGACAAAATGGCCTTTTCGTTCACCGGAGATATGGGTTGCGAATTCGGCGGCGGAGTGAGCTGCCACGGCAATACTGCGGGTGGTCCAAAGCAGAGCTTTATCGGCTATATGCTTTACAACCGGGCATGGTTTAAGAAAGACACCTATGGATTGACCATTGGTGGAGGCCAAATTAATAATCCAGGGCGCTACCTCGTTCTGCTTCCGCCCATCAACGGTGAGACTGCCCCCTCCGCGGCGATTAACGCACCTTACTTCACCGGGAATCCCGGAGACCCGTTCAAGGCCTGGGATACGTCGATCACGTACGATTACATGCCCCGGCAGTGGCTTACTTTCCGCTGGGAGTATGACTATCGCCATGCGAGTGTGCCCTATTGGACTGGCCGCGGCGGAATTACGCCGCCGGGTTCGGGCGGAGTGCCGTATACCAACAACGGTTATCCCCAGTACTACGCCTGCCTGAACGGAAATTCGTCAATGACAACGAACCTCGGCGCTGCGCAAACGGCCTGCGGCGGACCGGGCAGCGTGTGGTTCCCCGATTTGCGCCGGGATGAGTCGTTGATCGACATCGACATCATGGTTAAGTTTTGATGGTCGAATTCCGAACCTGACAAGAACGTAAGTTGCATTTGGAGGTGTCTGCTTGCAAGACCTCATCTTTGTGGCGGTGACGATTGCGTTCTTCGGGCTGTCGCTCGCCTACGTTAATTTCTGCGACCGCATTCGCTGAGAGGAAATGACTATGAATGCTGAATCAATCATCATGCTCGCTATCAGCGCCGGCTTGATGGTCTATCTCTTGTACGCCCTGCTAAGGCCGGAGAAATTCTGACATGACGGCGACTGGTTGGTTTCAAATCGGTCTATTTCTCGCTCTGGTTCTGGCGATTACTAAGCCGCTCGGCATGTTCATGGCAAAAGTGTTCTGCCGTGAGCGCACTTTTCTAGATCCCGTGGTTCGCCCGATCGAGCAGTTGCTCTATCGTGTGACCGGCGTTGATGAAGACCACGAGATGCGCTGGACGGAATACGCATTCGCCATGCTGCTGTACAGCGGCGTCACTATGCTGGTGCTGTATGTGATCGAGCGCGTGCAGCAATGGCTGCCGTGGAATCCGCAGAAGTTCGGCGCCGTCGCTCAGGCACTCGCGTTTAACACTGCCGCGTCTTTCACCACCAATACGAATTGGCAGAACTATTCGGGCGAGTCCACCATGAGCTATCTCACGCAGATGACTGGCCTGGCCTACCACAACTTCGCATCGGCGGCGGTGGGGATCGCGCTGGCCATCGCCTTTGTTCGCGGCATTTCGCGCAAGGAAAAAGAGACGATCGGCAATTTCTGGGTCGACCTGACCCGTTCCACCCTGTGGGTGCTGCTGCCGATGTGCATCGTCTATGCCCTGCTCCTGGTTTCGCAGGGAGTCGTGCAAAACCTCAGGCCCTATGACACCGTGAAGTTGATCGAGCCGCAACAAGTCCAGAAGGTGGGAACGGACGGCAAGCCGATGGTTAGCGCCGATGGCAAGCCGGTGATGGACAC
>PLHN01000235.1 GCA_003139975.1 Acidobacteriaceae bacterium | reverse complement strand
TTCGCCGATGGGGCGAAGCTTCGCGTGCAATGGGATTTGAAGGCATGGGCTGCATTCACCCTGGGCAGATTCGAGTCATCCACGAAGCGTTTCGGCCGACCGCGGCGGAGATTACGAAAGCGCAACGGATTGTCGCCGCATTTCAGGATGCCCAGAGCAAGGGACTGGCGGTGGTGAGCCTGGGCTCGAAGATGATTGATCCGCCGGTGGTGCATCGAGCGGTCAAACTCGTGGAGCGGGCGAAAGCAATGGGAGCGATCTCGTGAGCGATATTTCGAGCAAACGACTGGAACTCGCGCAAAACGCGCTAGGCCGGACGGTGCCGACGACGGTAAACGGCAAGCCGCAGATTCCTTTTCCGGGCGTGGGGAAGTTCCAGCCACGCGGACGGAAGGCAGCACCGCCGATTAGTTCGAATAAGGATTATCCCGACGCGGGCGATAAACGAGTGGCGGATCTGGAAACTGCGCTGCGCAAGTGCGGGCTGCGCGACGGGATGGTGATCTCGAATCATCATCATCTGCGCGACGGCGACAAGGTCGCAATGATGGCGCTGGAAGCCGCGGCCAGGATCGGAGTTAAGGATCTGATGTGGTTTCCGAGCGCGTCGTTTCCTTCGCAGCAAGGCGCGATCGAACTGATGGAGAAGGGTGTGATCCATCACATCGAAGGCTCGATGAACGGTCCGCTCGGCGACTATTGCACGCAGGGGAAAATGCGTGGCATGGGCGTGCTGCGCTCCCATGGCGGGCGCTACCAGGCAATCCAGGATGGAGAAGTGCACATCGACATCGCGGTCATTGCTGCTCCGACCGCCGATTTCTTTGGCAATGCCGATGGATCGCACGGCAAGTCGGCTTGTGGTTCGCTGGGGTTTGCGCTCGCCGATTCCACCTATGCCGACCGCGTGATCGTGGTGACCGACAACCTGGTGCCTTTTCCGTGCGTGCCCTGGCAGATTCAGGGCAATAACGTCGATTATGTTGTGCCGGTCGAATCCATCGGTGATCCGTCGAGGATTGTTTCCGGTACAACGCAGATTACGCGCTCGCCCGACCGGTTGCGTATTGCGGAGCTGGTGGCAACTTTTCTGCGCGAAGCCGGAATCATGAAGAACGGGTTTTCGTTCCAGGCCGGGGCCGGCGGCATCGCGCTGGCGTTCGTGCAGTATCTGAAGGGGATGATGAAGGAGGATTGCGTCAAGGCGCGCTTCGTCCGCGGCGGCTCGACAAAGTTTCTGGTGGAGTTGCTGCAGGAAGGATTGACCGACTACATCCTCGATGGCCAAACGTTCGATCTGGATGGCGTAAAGTCGATGGCGAACGACCCGCGGCACGTGGCGACGTCGCCGTTTACTTCCTACAACTATCACGGAAAAGGAAATTTTGCCTCGCTTGTCGATGCTGTTGTTCTGGGCGCGACCGAAGTGGATGTGAACTTCAACGCCAACGTCGTTACGCACTCGGATGGGCGGCTGCTGCACGGCATTGGCGGATGGCAGAACTGCCTGTTCTCCGGTTGCTCGATTTTGGCGCTGCCGTCGTTCCGCGACCGCATTCCGGTGATTGTCGATGAAGTAACCACGATGACCGGTCCGGGCGAAATGATTGACGTGATCGTGACCGAGCGTGGGATTGCGATCAATCCGCGGCGCACCGACCTGCTGCATGCCGTGATGGGGTCGAAGCTGCCGATTCGTCCGATCCAGGACATCAAGGCGGAAGTGGAGAAAATCTGCGGCGCCAAACCGGCGAGGCCAAAGCTGGGCGACCGCCCGTGCGCAATCGTGAAGTGGGTGGACGGCACCGTGCTCGACACGGTGTGGCAGGTCGAGTGACGGAAAAATAGGCGTGCGGCCGTAGAAATTGAGTGCCACTATGAGATGACGGATTGCGGGCAGACAGGTATCCTGATCTGCCCGATTTTGTTTTTGGAGGCGCGAGTGCGTGGGCTGGAAGCGAAGCGAGTTTTGATCACAGGCGGCGCCAGCGGAATTGGAGCTGCTACCGCAGCGCGATTTCTGGACGAAGGTTCGGCCGTGTGCGTTCTCGACCGCCATGCGGCCGCCCGGCAAAGGATCGCGGACGAACTGCCCGATCTGGCTGGAACGCTCGACGCCGACGTCAGCGACCTACACCAGGTGCAGGCCGCATTTGCCGAAGCTACCAAGCTCATGGGCGGCGTCGATGTGCTCATCAACAACGCCGGAATCAGCATTCGCCACAATTTTCTCGACATCACGCCTGAAGACTGGGACAAAGTGATCGCCGTGAACCTGACCGGCGTGTTCTACGTTGCGCAGACAGCGGCCCGGCACATGATGGAGCGCGGCGGCGGCGTGATTCTGCAGACGGCCTCGACCAACGGGATCATGGGTTATCCGTTCTACGCCGATTACAACGCTACCAAGGCTGGAGTGATCGAATTGACCAAGTCGATGGCGCTGGAGCTGGCGCCAAAAGTGAGAGTGTGCGCGGTGGCGCCAGGGTACGTGCTGACTCCAATGCAGCGGGCCGAATACACGGATGCCATGCTCGAAGAGGTCAATTGCAAGATCCCTCTTCGCCGCCACGCCCAGCCCGAGGAGATTGCGGCTCTGTTCGCCTTTCTCGCCTCGGACGAAGCGCAGTACATCACCGGCCAGGTCTACACCTGCGACGGCGGAGAGATCGCTGGAGGGCTGGCCAGCCGCTGAGATAGTCGCGGGAAGATCATGCAATTGGACGGCAAAGTCGCAATCGTTACCGGCGGAGCGTCCGGCATAGGGCGTGCAACCGCGCTGCTGTTTGCGCGGGAAGGCGCGGCTGTTGCGATTGCAGATGTAAATCAAAATGCCGGCCAATCGGTGGCCGATGAGATTGCGCGCGCTGGTGACCGCGCCATTTTCGAAAGCGTCGACGTGACGAGTGCCGCGGATTGCCGGCGGCTGGTCGTGCGCTCCATAATCGAGTTTGGCCGGATCGACATCCTGTTCAACAACGCCGGCATCATCCGTCGCGCAACCGTGATGGACCTGCCCGAAGAAGACTGGGATCGCGTGATGGCTGTCAACGTCAAATCCATTTACCTGCTGTCGCGCGAAGTGATCCCGCACATGGAAAAGCAGGGCGCGGGCTCGATCATCAACACGTCTTCAGGTTGGGGACTGGCCGGAGGCGCAAAGGCTGTTGTGTATTGCGCGTCGAAGGGCGCAGTCGTGCTGCTCAGCAAGGCTATGGCCATCGATCACGGCNNGTTCTTTACCTGGCCAGCGATGCATCGTCGTTTGTGACGGGCACAACGCTGGTCGTCGATGGCGGCGGCTTGGCGGGGACAGGTTGAGATGGAGAAAACTGTGGTGAGTCCGTCCACGAAAGCACGAACGCGATCGCGTGAATGGTACGAGCGCGCGCAGCAGTTTCTGATTGAGGGCGTGAACTCGCCGTCTCGCGGTTCCGCCGTGTACACCTCCGGCCCGGTGGTGCTCGAGCGCGGCCGCGGCTCGCACGTCTGGGATATCGACGGCAACGAGTACGTCGATTTCATGATGTCGTTCGGTGCGCTGATTCAAGGTCACGCGCATCCGAAAATTGTCGAGGTAGTCTCGCAAACCATCGCCGACGGTTCGCATTTTGCCGCGGCCACGCCCGCGGAACTCGACGCGGCCGAACGGTTTTGCCGCATAGTCCCGGGCGCGCAGGCCGTGCGCTTCACCAATAGCGGCAGCGAGGCCACCATGCTGGCCCTCCGCCTCGCGCGCGCTTACACGGGGCGGAATAAATTTCTCAAGTTCGAAGGACACTACCACGGCTGGTACGACCCCTACTGCCTGAACGGCCACAGCCATCCCGCCGATAAGCTCGGCTCTAAGGCAAACCCGTCTCGCTTCCCGGATTCCGCCGGCATTCCCGATTCCGTCTTCGACGACGTCGTGCTGGCACCGTGGAATGACCTCGAAGCGCTCGAAGCCATCTTGCGCCAGCACGGGCGCGAACTCGCGGCCATTATCACCGAGCCGCTTATGGCCAACATGGGCTGCATTCTGCCGCGCGAAGGCTATCTCAGAAAAGTTTGCGACCTCGCCCATCACTACGGAGCCCTTTTCATTCTCGATGAAGTTGTAACCGGTTTCCGCTACGCGCCCGGCGGATGCCAGCAACGCTTCGGCCTGAAGCCCGATCTGAGCACATTCGGCAAGGCGCTGGGCGCAGGATTTCCCATCGGTGCAGTGGCCGGCCCTCGTGCCATTCTCGACCGCATGCGATGGGGCAGCGAAGACATGGTGCTGCACTATGGAACCTTCAACGGCCATCGCCTGACGATGCGTGTGATCGCCGCCAACCTCGATCTCCTGGCCGCGAATGACTTCGCGATTTATAAGCGGTTGTATGCGATCGGGGACGCCGCGATTGCCGGGCTGCGCGACGTATTTCGGCGGCGGAAAGTCGCCGCGATCGTGCAAGGCTTCGGCCCCATGTTCCAAATCTACTTTACCGGTCGTGACGCAATTCACGATTATCGGGACTACTGCCAATTCGCCGACACCGCCAAGTATTCGCGATTTATCCATGGACTCCTCGATCGCGGAATCTACATGACACCCTCGAACGGCCTGCACTGGATCATTTCGACTGCCCACACAACGGAAGACGTCGAAGCCCTGCTGTCAGCCGCCGATGTAGTCTGCACGGAGTTGACGTGAACGTCGTCTTCTTAGGCGGAGGCCGCATTACCTCGGCAATACTGGCCGGTCTGCACCTTGCGAAAACGAAACATCATCTTGTAGTACATGACCGCAGTGCCAAAAAACTGCGTGCTCTGAAAAAGCTCTACGCGATCGCGGTGGAACCCGACCTCGAGCGCGCCATCGCCAACGCAGACCTGCTGTTGATTGCCGTTCGGCCCAATTCTGTCGTCGACCTTCTGCGCGTAATTGGAAAGGTGAATCGCCCGCTACTCGCGGTGAGTGTGGCGGCGGGCGTTCCGTTGCGGACGTTAACCAAGGCCCTCGATACTCCCGTGCGGTGGGCCCGCGCCATGCCAAGCCCAGTCTGCCGCAACGGACGAGGCCTTACCGCCGTGACTTTCCCGCGAAGCCTGCCAAAGAAAGAGCGCCGGCGCGTCCGCAACTTGTTCGCAAGCTTTGGCCCCGTTGTCGAGATCCCGGAAAGCAGGTTCGACGCCTTCACCGTTACCTACTCCTGCAGCCACGGTTATCACGCACTCGCGACATTAGCGCAGGCCGCGCAGAAAGCTGGCCTCGATCGAAAGACTGCACTCTTGGCGAGTGCGCATGCCTTGGCTGACGGCATCGTAGCCTGGCGCGAAGGGAACGATCCGCTTGCGGCATTGCTCGAGGAAGCCGCCACTCCCGGCGGAATCGCAGCCACCACCGCAGCCGCCATGGAGGCCGCCGGATACCGGCGTGCTGTCCGCAAAGGCGTAGCCGCCGGCCTGCGCAGAGCCCGCGCCAACGCCCGGTAATCATCAGAAATCGATACCACCCACGACGGACTGCAAAGGCAGAGGTTCCTAAAGGTCCCAAGGCGCCCACCGTTTATAATCGGCAGCGATGAGGCGTTTTTTCCGCGTCGTTCTATTGGCCCTTGTCCTGATGACCGTGGCGCTGATCTCTGCGCTGACGGCGATGCAGTTCGCCATCCACGGGCGCGAAGTTGCCATCCCCAAGCTGCTCGGCATGGCCCCGCTCGATGCCGAGCGGGCCGCCGCCGCATCAGGGTTACAGCTTGCCATCGAGCGCCAGTTCTACAGTCCAGATGTGCCCGAGGGAAGAATTATGACCCAGGTGCCCCCGCAGGGTACTAAGGTACGTCGCGGTTGGACAGTTCGCGTGGCGCAGAGTCTTGGCCCGCAGCGTGTGGCAATTCCCGATATAACCACCGCAAGCGAGCGGGCGGCGGAATTAAACATACGGCGTCGCGGTTTCGCCGTGGGCTTCGTCGCGCAAGTGAATTTGCCCGACGTCCCCCAGGACCGGGTGGCGTCGCAAGACCCTTCCGCCAATGCCAGCGGAGTCGCTGCTCCGAAGATCGATTTGTTGGTCAGTCTCGGCCCCGAGCCGGCCGCCTATGTGATGCCGAACCTTACGGGCCAGCCTCTCGGCAGCGCGACGCTTGCCTTGCAGGACGCCGGCATGCGGATCGGCAAAGTCAGCGTTCATGCAGCAGAAGCATCTGGCGAGCCGCAAGCCCTGCCGAGTGCAGCTTCTGAACCCAATGCCGCCAGCATGATCGTCGAACAGACGCCGCCTCCAGGACAGAAAATCGTCGCTGGCACTCCAGTGAACTTCGAAGTGCGCTAATCGTGTTATCGCCCCTCTACCCTTGGGCTTTGTCTAGTGTTATCTGTGATTTCGGCTCCTATTTTCTCTGAATGATTGCTGCAAAAAAACCGTCGCAAGCATGAATCCCTGGAATCGTTCGCAGGTACGGTCCGTCGAGCAACGCCTCTATCCCGTCCACCGAGAGCTCGCCTTCCTGTTGCAATTGCTCCAATTCCCTCCGGCAGTCGACAATCGAAAATTCCGGCAATTCATCCAGGACTGCTTCAACGGCCGCTTCATTTTCCTCGCGCTCCATCGAGCAGGTCGAATATACGAGCCGTCCCCCCGCAGCCAATTGCCCGAGCGCTGATTTCAAAATCCCAATCTGCCGCGCTTGCAAATCGTCGAGGTCCTCGATCCCAAGGCGCCACTTGATCTCGGGATTGCGCGCCAGAGTGCCAGTACCGGAACAAGGAACATCGGCAAGAATACGGTCGAAACCACGCGAAAAAGGAAATTGGCGTGCGTCCCCAGCGACGATGCGAACGTTTGGAAGGAGAACGAGATCACGTAAGAGCCGCGCGCGATGGGGATGAAGTTCGGATGCCACAACCAGAGCGTTCGGGTTTCGCCGGGCCAACAGTGCCGTCTTTCCTCCGGGAGCGGCACAGCAATCGAGGATTGTCTTCCCTTGTCCAGCCAGCAGCGCGACCAGCTGCGAGCCCGCATCCTGAATGGCCACGCGGCCTTGCTGGTAAGCCTGAGTTCGCGTTACGTCGCCTGCAACGACAATCTTTGCGGCGGAGAGTAGACGGCTCGGGCCGAGCTTTATGCCTTCGCGGGTCACTTCGTCCAGACCTTGCCGGTCGTAAACGCGGATGCACGTCGCTGCCGGATGTTGATCGGCCAGGCATATCTGCCGGGTTGTTTCAATGCCGTACCGTTCAACCCAGCGCGTTACCAGCCAATCCGGATGAGCCGAATTACGGGCGAGCGCGCCGGCGCCGAAAGATTTCTCGATTTCAGCAAAGATGTCCGCCGCCGGCTCGGCGGATGCCGTAGCGCTGGCCCCCGCCATTTTTCGCAGCACGGCATTCACGAACGATGCCGCCGACCGCTTCCGCGCCGCCTTCACAAGTTCCACACTTTCGAAAATGGCGGCGCGCGCCGGCACACGCGACAGGAATTTCAGTTGATAGATCCCCAGGCGGAGTGCGCCAAGCACCTCTTCATCCAGGCGCTCAAGACCTTGCGATGATACCTCCGCCACCCGATGGTCGAGCCAAGAACGCCATCGTAGAACTCCCATCACCAATTCGGTTGCGAGCGCGTGATCGGCGGATGAGAGTTTGTTGAAGCGTGCCGAGTGGAGGAGGTCGCCCGCGTAGGATTGTTCGCGCTCCACCCTCTGAAGAATTTCGAACGCAGCAGCGCGAGCGGGAGAGACAGCCATCGCGGCTATTGTCCCACGGCGCTTCGCTCCGAGCTATTCTCTTGGCATTATTCGCCCAGACGGTCGCCGGTTTTCAGCCGGTAGCCGTTGATGAACTCCTGCGCCGTCATGCGGCGCTTGCCTTCGATTTGAACCTCGAACAGTTCGAGCACCGTACCGTGGCCGCAACCAACCAGAAAGCGCGTTCCTTCGACAGCAATTGCACCGGGTGTAAGGGGCGTCAGACTCTGGGCTGGCTGAGCGCGATGGACCTGCAGGTTTTTTTTCTGGAATGTCGTGAACGCCCCCGGCCACGGTCGAAAGCCGCGCAGCCGATTGAATAGCTCATCGGCCGGCCGCGAGAAGTCCATGCGGCCGTCTTCTTTCTTCAGAATTGGCGCAAGCGTCGCTCGCGAATGATCCTGCGGGACCGGCTGTACTTGCCCTCTTTCGAGTCCGCACAACGTCTCAATCGTCAATTCAGCGCCGATCGAAGCGAGCTTTGGGCCTAGCGTCTCAGCCGTGTCGTCCAACGAAATCGGCAGCTCACGTTGCATGAGGATGTCTCCCGTGTCGAGTCCAGCATCGATCCGCATGGTCGTAACGCCAGTGACAGTTTCGCCGTTGGCAATTGCCCATTGGATCGGCGCGGCCCCGCGATACTTAGGCAACAACGATGCATGCAGGTTCAAATTGCCGAAGCGTGGCAGATCAATCATCCACTGCGGAATGATTCGCCCATAGCCAACGACAATGATCGCATCGGGCCTAATCGCGGCTAGTTGCGAGCGAAACTCTTCGTTGTTCTTGATTGCGGCCGGTTGCACGATTGGGATGCTGAGTCGCATCGCAGCTTCCTTTACCGCAGAAGCAACCAACTCCATCCCACGCCCACGCGGCCGGTCCGGCTGCGTCACGACCAGTGGCACGGAGTGCCCCGCCGCGACCAGCTTTTCCAGCGTTGGAACCGCGAAGCGCGGTGTGCCACAGAAAATCAGAATCATAAACAAGGTCCCGGGTCTTAGGTCCCAGGTCTTAGAAAGTGCAGGACTGATCTAGAACATCCTCGGCTCTTACCATTTCCCGGCGAACGCCACCGGGCACACAGGAAAATCCTGAGACCTACCACCTGAAACCTGAGACCTGCCCTCCTACCACTCTCCCGCCTTCACCATCTTCTTGATCTTGCGCTTGATCAGATCGCGCTTCAGGGCGCTGATATGCGAAATATACAGCTTGCCGTTCAGGTGGTCCGTTTCGTGGAGGAACGCGCGCGCCAGCAGGTCTTCTCCGGTGTGCTC
>PLHN01000404.1:5756-5876 GCA_003139975.1 Acidobacteriaceae bacterium | reverse complement strand
GATTTCGCGTCCATGCGCGAGGTCGTCACCCGCCGCTACAAGCGGCTCTGCGAGGAGAAGAAGGCGTTGCCGAGTTTGATTTTGATCGATGGCGGATTAGGCCAGCTCCATGCCGCCGCC
>PLHN01000404.1:0-5732 GCA_003139975.1 Acidobacteriaceae bacterium | reverse complement strand
CATCGCTTCGCCGTAACCTTCCACCGCAAGCGCCGCCAGATCCGCGACCGCGCCACCGAACTCCGCGAGATTCCGGGCGTCGGCCAATCCACCACGCGCCGCCTGCTTGAACATTTCGGCAGCCTCGAAGCGGTCAAGCATGCCGACGTGGCCGCACTTTCGGCCGTGGTGACGAAGGCTCAGGCCGCAGCCATCCTCGAACATTTCCAAAACGCCGAGAAGACCCCGAGCCGCTAGCCGCCGCGAATTCACCCCGACTCCACCCCAGCCTTCGCAACTTCGCAACCGTGCGAAGGATGGGTTTTCTATTCGGCGAATCCCGCAAAGAATTGATCGCTTGTATTAACGTTCCAGATTCGCCGCTGGAACCTGGGGCCAATTCTTTTCCGCGAAATTGATCTGCGTCCGGTTCCGCAATGAAATAGTTCGGGCAGATTGCGCGCGTTGAGCGGGATATTCGGACGTTTGGCATTTCACCTGACCCCTGCGAAACCGCCCGCCAGACGCCGAAACTGCTCCTTGTGGAAATGTGCCCGATTTGCAATTTCTTGCACAATTTTAGGGTTGACAGCAATCTGTCTGCGTGTAAACTTCCACCGTGCGGACAACTGAACTTCCTCAGAATTCCTAAGCAAGATCGGCCCCGTCCGCTATTTCCTCCATGGAGAGACTCCCAATATGAAAAGAATTTTTCAGGTAGCGGTAGTAGTGTTGGTAGTGGCTTTCTGCTTCGGGCAGATGGCGCTCGCAGAGAGTGTTCCCCACTACAAAGTCACGGTGGTCCCGAGCACTGCCCACCGCACGGGCGTTCACTCGAATGCCGCTGATACGAACAACCTGTACGCGCTGTGGTCCGCATTTGCTGGAGGCCCAGAAGCTTCGTACGCGAGCCCGTTTAACACCGACGGCTACGAAATTTGGCCCTGCTTCGGCGGTGGCACCGCAGCCAACACGGATTGCCCGTCCATCGGCAACCCAACCCAAGACTTCGCCACCACCGGCGTAGTGGTGGGCGCTCCTTTCTTCACATGGCCCCTCTCCTTCTGCGATCAGACCACCACCACAGCCCTGCCTTGCGGCCAGACTGAAACCTGGTACGAGGACGACTCGGCCGATACGACCGACGATCTTCTCTACTCCATCGTTGCACAGCAGGGAACCAGCTACATCGTTGACTCCGGCCAGCTGGATTTGGTCGGTCCGAATCCCTACGGCGCTTACGGGAACCCCGGCGTTGTCGTTATCATCAGCGGCGACCAGGGTTTCGGCACCATGGGTCAGACCGGCGTAAACAACGGTAATTGCTTCGGCAATTACAACTATCCGCTAACCTCAAATTCGAATCCGGGTGTCACCTACGCCATCGCGTCCGGCAAGACTTGCGTCGCGCCGGTCAGTGGGTTGGTTACGTTCACCGCAATCACCGAACTCGGTTTACCGAAGTACACGAAGTCGACCTCGGGCACAGTGTGCGGAGTGGTTGGCACACCGTGCTACACCGTCAAATTCACCAAGAAAAAGAGCATCACGCAAAAGTGGACCATTTGGCTCGACTAAGCGTTGGAAGCGCGACTCCGGCGCCGGCATAGAGGGAGCCGATACCGGAACGAGCTTCTCGAACAGAAACGTCCCAGGCCGAAAGACCCAAGCCTGGGACGTTTTTTCGTAGACTATTGATTGCGACTGCCGAGTCCCTCACTGCTGAAGTTGTGCTCGGTTCAGGTTAACCAAATGCTTAAGGTATTGAACATGCCGAATCGACTTTTCGCATTTTCCGTTTTGCTTGTTTCCGTTTTTGCGCTAGCTGCGCCTCCGGAACCCATTGACGCCGGCAGAACGACTGCCAATGTCTTTGAGTCCTCATTCTTTCATTTCCGTTATGAGCTTCCGAAGGGATGGTCGGCGCTGGCTGACGACGTTCGCCTGGCGGAGAACCAGAAGCGCTATAAGGATGCGCTCAATGAGGCGATCGGGCACAATGACCAGAGCGCACCGGAGAATCAAAACCTCATAACCGAAGCCATCGTACCCTACAATTTGTTGCTGGCAGCTCGAACCGCGGTTGCCTCCGGAGACGCCAGGCCCTTGCCTCGTGTGCTGATCCAGGCCAGCATGCGGCGGACGATGATGGCGGAGGCGGGAGATCCCGCGAAGATAATCATCCAGATGGCGCATCCGAAGGTTCTAAGAGACTCCGAAGAAGTCGTCCTCTCGGGGCATAAATTCGTCAGGACAGACTTCCAAATGAAGGCAGCGTCATTTCTCTCGAAATTTGCCACTGTGAACGGCGACTACATCATTGAGTTCGACCTGCGCGCCGACAACGAGAAGGATCTGGCAGACCTGGTCAACACCATGCAGACCCTCAAATTCTCGGATCATTGATTGGAAACAGCGTCGAAGGCTGATCGGCGCTGCACTTAATACGCCCAGCGCAGCAGCGTGGTGCCCGTGGTGAATCCCGCGCCCACCGCCGCCAGCAGCACCAGGGTCCCTTTTTTCAGCCGACCGTCGTCGATGGCGCTCTGCATGGCCAGCGGAATGGTCGCTCCGGTGGTATTGCCGTAGCGGTCAATGTTAATGACCACTTTTTCGGGCGGCAGCTTCAGGCGGTCGGCGGTCGCGCTGATGATGCGCAGGTTGGCCTGGTGGGGGATCATCAGGTCGAGGTCGTTGCCGGTAAGGCCGTTGCGCTTCAGCGTCTCCACGCAAAATTCCGCCATCTTCCGCACCGCAAACTTGAACACCGCCGCGCCGTCCTGGTGAACGTAGTGCATCTTCTTGTCGACGGTTTCATGCGAACTCGGGTGCAGGCTGCCGCCACCCGGCATGTAAAGCGAGCACCCGCCCGAACCGTCTACCTCGTGCAGGAAATCGATCAGTCCCAGCGAATCGTCCTCCGAAGGCTCCAGAATCGCCGCGCCCGCGCCATCGCCAAAAAGCACGCAGGTGGCGCGATCCGTGTAGTCGATGATCGACGACATCACGTCGGCCCCGATCACCATGACCTTCTTGTGGGCTCCCGTCTGCACAAACTGCGCGCCCACCTGCAGCGCGTAAACGAACTGCGAGCAGCCGGCCGAAAGATCGAACCCCCACGCTTTGGATGCGCCAATCTTGTGCTGCACCAGGCAGGCGGTGGCCGGAAACATCATGTCGGGAGTGACGGTCGCCACAATGATCGCATCCAGTTCGCTGGCCGCGATGCCGCGTTGCGCGAGGGCGCGCCGCGCCGCTTCCGCCGCCAGATCGCTGGTACCCACGCCTTTGTCGACAATGTGACGTTCCCTGATGCCGACCCGGCTCATGATCCATTCATCGTTGGTATCGACCATCTTGGCGAGGTCGGCATTGGTAAGAAGGCGGGGCGGAACGTAGGTGCCGAGAGCGCTGATCTTGACGCGCTGTAGCTTGCTCAATGGGGTCTCCTGGTCTGACGAATAAAGTCTGCGAAAAAACGCCGCCGTCCGCGCACGCGCCGGCTCTGCGCGTGTTGGGGGCTTAGCAAACTAATTATTTTGAACGATGAGCGCAGGAATGTCTAACCGTGAGACTCTGAAAGCACTGGAACGGGGCTTAAGCGACCGGGCGAAACCCGGCTTTGGTACTGGGAGCTGCCTTCCTCGCGTGCCTCTCCAAAGACCTCCGGTTGCGGTTCAGCCAGGTAGCAGCCTTCCTCCGCCTTGCACGCAGTTGAGACTCCACCTCTTCAGCAGTGCTACTCCGGTAGTAGTCTCTGAGGCAATTTTCGCAGCCGACGGTTCCCCTGAAATCGAAGATCTGGTCTTCGTTCAGTTCGGTGCGGCAGTAGGAACAGAGGAAAAAGAGGCCCTTGTCTTTCACTTGCATGATGTCACTTGCATGATGTCACTTGCAGATCGTTCCATTATCTCACCACGCTCCGGAAACGGAAAACGCAAATTTCAGCGTCATCTCATCACCGGATCGAATGATAGTGGCAATATACTCCGATTTCGCCGCCCTGCAAGTTAACAGATGCTTAAAATTCGGAGGGCGCGGACCGGGATCGGGTTCCATTAGCCATCACTTGTCTGATACCTGAACCGACCCTCAATCAAGTTTCGTAACAAACACCCAGACGGTATCCGTCCCCGCGACATAATGAAGGGTTATCGAAACGTCCGTCGGATGCTTCGGAAAGGAAAAATGATAGCGAAAGGTATCGTGTAGTGTTTTTGCTTTGACTCCCGCTGTAAATCGGCCACGAAACCCCTTGACGTCGGTGCAGGGCGCAACCTCAGTAAAGAAATTTCGTCCAACTACGTCCTCGCGCTTACGATTCGCCAGCCGTTCCTCATAGGAGTTGTACTGGAGGATTCTTCCGGAAGTGTCCAGCTGAATCGCTCCTTGCGGTAGCGCATCCAGTTGCTCTGGCGTCATGCTATCGACATTCTTGTATAGATCATCGGCGTCTTGCATAGATCTCGCTCCTTGCCTGCGTGGGAGAGTTGTCTGGCACCCATCCACGACTATTAGCAGACCAGGCGCAACTCGGATGTGCAGCGGATCACAGTCGAATTGTTCGATTTTCTCCGTCCGCGGACACACCCTGATGGTGACCGCGCTCACAGACGCCCACAACCCGCACTCGCTATCGTTATTGGGAAGCGCGATTGCGCCCGAAAGGCTTCCTCCATGGCGATTGCTCCCCCCACTACGACCACCCGCGTGTTGAACTCCGATGTAGCAGCGAAGATCATGAGCGCCGCCGAAGCGGCGGCACTGATCCACTCCGGCGACCAGATCGGAATGAGCGGTTTCACCGGTTCCGGCTATCCCAAGGCCGTGCCGCTGGAGCTCGCCCACCGCATCGCCGACGCGACCTTTCGAGGCCAGAAGTTTCAGGTCAGCGTCTTCACCGGCGCCTCGACCGGGCCCGAACTCGACGGCGCGCTCGCCATGGCGGGTGGCATTCATCTTCGCCTCCCGTATCAATCCGACCCGGAAACGCGCAAGCGCATCAACGCCGGCGAAATGGAATACATGGACATCCACCTCGGCCATGTCGCGCAGTTCGTCGAGTACGGTTTCCTTGGCAAACTCAACGTCGCTCTCATTGAAGTGACGGCCATACTCGAAGATGGCCGGGTCGTCCCGAGTTCGTCGATCGGCAACAATCGCACCTGGATCGACGAAGCCGACCGCATCATCCTCGAAGTCAACTCCTGGCAACCGATGGCGCTGGAGGGCATGCACGATATCTACTGCCTCAAACCGCCGCCCAATCGCCAGCCCATTCCGATCGTCCACACCGGACAGCGCATTGGCTCGCCCTACCTCAAGGTCCCACCCGAGAAGGTCGTCGCCGTCGTCCTTACCAACGCTCCCGACCGCAACAGCCCGTTCAAAGCGCCCGATCAGGCTTCCAAGCGCATTGCCGGCCACATCCTTGAATTCCTGAGCTGGGAAGTGAAGAAGGGCCGCATGCCTGCCAATCTTCTCCCGCTGCAATCGGGCGTCGGCAACATCGCCAATGCCGTTCTCTTCGGCCTGGAGGAAGGACCGTTCGAGGGACTCACCTCCTACACCGAGGTGATTCAGGACGGCATGGTCCGCCTGCTGGGGTCGGGCAAGTTAACTTGCGCTTCGGCCACGGCATTCTCGCTCAGCCCCTCGATGATGGATGAAGTCAACGCCAACATGTCCACGTATCGCGAGCGTATCGTTCTGCGTCCGCAGGAGATCTCCAATCACCCAGAAGTCATTCGCCG
>PLHN01000408.1 GCA_003139975.1 Acidobacteriaceae bacterium | reverse complement strand
CGCCCTCCGCCAACCATACCGCCGCTGCTCGCCGCCCGACATCCTACCAGGTGACGAGGTTGGTCTGAGGGCTGAATCGGCATTATGATCCGAACACCCTTCTCCAAACGTCCGCACTAAAGGAAAAGACGAAGGATTCGGGACAGACCGAGGAGCCCCAGTGGGGCTAACCCTACGGGAACTTAAACCTTTAGTTGTCTTTCGAAGAGGGGGTGACGGATCGCGCCTGCGGAAACTCGAGCGAAACAGCATCGGTGCTAAGGAAGCTAACCGTCACGCTGGTCTGCCGTTCGTTTACGGGGCCGGGCTGGTTGGATGATGCGTAGTGCCAGAGGCGGACGGCTTCGGCCGCTGCTTCGGCGAGCGGCTGCTTTCCGCTCAGAACATGAATCTGTTTTACCAGGCCGTTGGCCGCGATAACAACTTGCAGGCGAACTTTGCCCGTGATCAGGTCATCCGGGGCCGGATAGACGATGTATCCGGTGGGGGCCTCCGCTACTTCCAAGCGCGATGCGGAAGCGTCCAAAGGTTTGGTGAGCGACGTAGGCATGGGATGCGGCTTGGGCGTGAGTCGCGCAAGATCCTCCGCGGTGGGCGGCGCGGGCACGTGAGGTTCAATGGCGGCCTGCGCCGAATTCGGGAAGACCTGAAAAGCTAGATACAATGCCATCGCCATGCTGAGTAGCACGAAGCTCACACCCAAACACCAACTCAGGCGCCGGCGAGCGCGGTTGAGGACCGACTGTTGAGCTGGCTCAGATTTACCCGACCCCACTTCATAAGAAACGCTTGTTGAAGAAGCCGCGCGCGGCGAGGCATTCATGCGCTGAGTCTCTGGCTGATTGGCCTGAGGATTCACCGACCAGATATTCACGCTGTGGTCCACGGCTTCGAGTCCAGCCTGATTTTCGTGAGGCTCGAGCTGCCTGCTCCAGATAACGCGGAAAGGCGCTTTATGCTGGCCGCGCTGCAGCGTGATGATCTGGCCAGGAAAAAGTTCGGTGCGCAAGCCGCCAAGGCGGCAACCGATCTCAGAAGTGTCGATGGTATGAGCCAAATATGTAGGCGTTTCGGCGCTAAGGTCCTCCAGCCACACGCGTAGCGGGAGAACCATCCTGGTGCGAGAAAAGCGCTGCACGGCGTCGTACATCGAGCCCAGTTTAGGGCGAAGGCGAAACCGGCAGTTAGTTACTGAAGATATTGAACAGGCGCGCTTGCGCCGGTTCCTTCCAAGTCATTTCGATCTTTGCCGCCAATTTCCGTGAAGCGACACGCGAGACCGGTCTCATAACTAGGGCTTGGGCAGGGCACGGCTTCAAAGCCTGCCCTGGGCGAAGCCGAAGGGTGCCGCTAGAAGACAAGGAAGATGCGGGCTTTAGCTCCCAAGGCCCGACGCTTTCCATGGTAAGACTATTTAGAAGACCATTCCTAAATAGGCAGGAGCAATGAGCCGCATAGAGGCCACAGTCTCCGCGAGGCTCGAAGCGAAAGAAGTTACCTCAGTGCCAATGTTCTGCCGGATAACGAAGACAACGCGAAGGGATGGGACTTCTGTACCGGCGTCGGCAGTCCCAAGACCTACCTCGGCAAGTAGGCGATTCTCGATTCTGCTTTCTTTTGATTCGGCCCTGCTTGAGCGCAGGCCCGATTTTTTCTGGTNNATCCTTTTCCTGGCTATTCCCGGCTCAAGCCCAAGCGAAGCGACCTCCGAGGATTCTGATTGCGCATCGCCGCTCGAAATGACAATTCGTGTGGCTTCTGTAACAATCGAATTTCCTATGACCGAAACCCAGCGCTCCCTGTTTGTTCTTGTGTTGTCCGGCATTTTCATGGCACAAACCGCGATGGTTTGCGCACAGACGCAGCCCACTCTTTCCAAGAGACCCGCGGCCAAACCTGCGGCGAGTTCGTCCGTAACGAGTTCGGCTTCGACGCCCAAAACCGTTCTGCCTACCGAAGACACGGTGAACTCGTTTCTGTTTCAGATGTTTGGTTATGACACAGCGATCAGCTGGAAAGTTGGCGACATTNNTCAGCGCCGACGGCAAGCATGCGGTCAGCGGCGAGATTCTTCCGTTTGGCGCCAAGCCGTTTGAAGACGCGCGCGTGACGCTGGCAAAGGGCGTCAATGGCACTTCGAGAGGCCCGGAGAAAGCGGCGGTGCTGATCGTGGAGTTCAGCGACATGCAGTGTCCGCATTGCGCGAAGGCAGCGCCCGGGATTGAGCAACTGGTGGCGCAGGAACCGGACGCGCGCTTTGTGTTCCAGAATTTTCCGCTGCCGTCGCATAACTGGGCGGAGAAAGCCGCCGATNNCAGGCAAACCTTACCGAAGCGAATGTCGAGGAGAAGCTGAAGGCGAACGCGACGGCGGCGGGCGCGAATGCGGATGAAATCGCAGCCTGCGCCGCCAAGCCGGAGACCAAGGCGCGCATCGAAGCCTCGGTTGCGCTGGGCAAGGCGGTGGGCGTGAATGGGACCCCGATGCTCTACATTAATGGGCGCATGGTGAGCGGAGGAGCTCCGGTCGACGTGCTGAAGAAGATCGTGGATTTCGAAGCCAGCCAGGAGAAGGGCAGCGCGGAGAAGGGCGCGAAGTAGAACGGGTGAAGTCCGGCGTGAGCGCCGGCGCAAGGCGCACACCCACAGAGTACACGGAGGATCGGTCGGAGGACGCGGGAAATTCGACGCTGCGTCGCCGAAACGTCCGGTCTTCTCTTTTTAATTTCCAGGTGGTGGCTAACCGGAAGTCGGAACCTCCAGGCCGCAATCTTTACAGGTGTCAATACCTTGAAACTGTCAGCGTGTTCGTAAGGCCGAGCCCAGATCGTCACACCTGGTCAATCGCATTGAACAGCAACAATGGTATCGCAGAGCTCCCTCCTCAAATGCGAAAGAGGCCGGATTGAAACGCTCCAGCCTCTTGAATCGGGCACGCGAACTTTGATCAGGCCGCTTTCGCAATCTTCTCCGACCTCAACACCTCTGATTCCGCCTGGACCCAATCCTCCAGTTTCATCTGCGCGGCTCGAAGGCGAGGAAGTTACCTCAGTGCTGATGCCCCGCAGGATAGGAGGCGAAAAAGAGATAGAAATTGGATGGCGCTTGAACGGCATCGGCCGCCTTCTCAGCGGCCCGCATCTTGGCGACGGAAGTGATGCCACTGCTACCGTCGGCGGTAGGCCAGTCGCTCGGATTCAGGACGAGCACGGGAATTACCTGCCACCAAATCGCGGGCTGTGAGACGTCAATATTCAACACCACGTGACTGTGGTTCGGAGTCGGCAAGAAAACGTTACTGACTGGCGGTTTGAGAATCCCGAGCGCGACCAGGACGGGGCCGAGGTCAAGGCGTGAAGCGTGCATGGTGCAGGTGCCGGGCGGCAGGTTCGGATCGGGACACTGCGTGTAGACGAGCGGCTTGGCCTTAAAAGCCTCGGGAATCGCGCCGAAAAGGCTGATCAGTGTGCTGCCAAGCGCTGGGCCGCAGTTGGTTCCGGCCACGACGTTCTTGCAAGAGATAGCGTCGTCTGGATTCTGATCGTTGTCGACCGAAAACATCGGTACGAGAACATAAAGTGGCTCGGTCAGGTCGGCGGATCCGTGCAGGCCGGTTGGGTCGACGGTGGGCTGAATTCCTACCTGGCAGATAGGAGTCTGGAACTCGCTGGGATCGGACTGCGCGAGCACGCCGTTGAAGTTGAGATCGTCTTTAGGCTGGTCGACGCAATCAAAGTTCTGCTCATACGTAAACTTGAGAAGTTGATTGTCTCCGAAGCCGAGGGTTTGGTTTGGCTTCAGGCTGGGAGTCTGCTGTGCTACTGCGAGCAGCGATGTTAAACAGAGAATGAGAAGTAGGGTCGAACGGTAGACCGCGCTCATGCGTGTTGTTCGGGATAGTTTCATTTTGTTTTCCTCTCCGACGGGGATACGGAGACGTTGCACCCTGCGAACCGCTGGCGGCGGCGAGCCTAAGCGGTTGCGACGGGACTTCGTCTCTTGGCCTAAGTACGGAGCGAAGTCGGCGTTGGATTGGCGAGTTTTTGATTTTTTCGCAATTCCTTTAGAACGACAAATTGTTTTGATCTAACGCAATCCGATTGCTGCGCTGGTTCGTATATGACGGAATCGGCCGCAGCTTCACATGAAACCCTTGGGACGCAAGTTGACGCGAATGTTACAACGATTGAAGGAAACAAATCCGCAGGCAAGGGCAATCCGGGAGCGCGCAAACCTCGTATGTCTTCATGAAAGCAATTCCAACCAAGGAGTGATCATGAAGAACAAGATTGCAGTTCTCTCGTTGCTGGTTGCGATGGCCGGTGCCGCGGCTATGGCGAGGTCCAGGAACCCGATGGTCGGCGGGCAAGAAATGTACCCGACGAAGGACATCATCGACAATGCCGTTAACTCAGCCGACCACACCACACTGGTAGCCGCGGTGAAAGCTGCGGGTTTGGTGGATACGCTGAAGGGGCCGGGGCCGTTTACGGTTTTTGCCCCCACCAATGAAGCGTTTGCCAAGCTGCCTGCCGGTACCGTCGACAATCTGCTGCAACCGGAGAATAAGGCTACTTTGACGAAGGTGCTGACTTATCACGTCGTCCCCGGGCGGCTGAGCGCGTCCGACCTGAAGGAGCAAATCATGGCGGGCAACGGCCAAGCCATGCTGAAGACCGTGAGCGGCGGTACGCTCATCGCCACCATGCAAGGGAAGAACATCGTTGTTAAAGACGAGAAGGGCGACGTTTCGACCATCACCATCCCGAATGTATTTCAATCGAATGGTGTGATTCACGTCGTCGACACGGTGTTGCTGCCGAACTAACAGAGCATTCCACACTTACGCCAGGCGCTGAAAAAGCGCCTGGCTTTGTTTAGGCGCGGAGTATACGTCATGGGCACGATGAAATTGCGCGAGGGAGAAGGGCCCGACAGTTTGGAGGAGCTCTCGCTTTTGATACCATGCTAACTACACAAAGGGGTTGAGATTCGTATTCTGAAGGGGAAGAGATAACCGGCTTGTCCCGCGCTACGAACATAGTCACGCCTGACGCCATGATGGTGTCCGCGATCCGCTCCGGCGATGAGCAGGCGATGGCCGAGCTTTATAGTCGGTACTCTGGCGTCATCTACTCGGTCGCGTTGCGGGTGCTCGGCGAAACTGCTGCAGCCGAGGATGTCTTGCAGGAAGTGTTCATGCAACTTTGGCGCAATCCGGATGCGTTCGATGCGAGTCGTGGCAGCCTGGCGGGATGGCTGGCGGTGATTGCCCGCAACCGGGCGATCGACGCGCTGCGCAAGCGCCGGCCCGAAGTTGACATCGACGATGTAGTGGTAAGTTGCGAGCCCGACATGGCTCGCGGCGCCGACTGGAGCCGCGCGCTGGATAAAATTAGAGGCGCGCTGACCAGCATGCCGCCGCTGCAGCGTTCGGCCCTCGACATGGCTTTCTTCGAAGGTCTGTCGCACACCGAGATTGCGGAGAAGACCGGCGAGCCGCTGGGAACGATAAAGACCCGGATTCGCACCGGCCTGCTGGCATTGCGCAAGGTGTTGAACCCATGAGCGTGCATGAACAATTCGCGGACGACATCCTGCTCTACGCGCTCGGAGAGCTGACCAGCGCGCAGCGTGCTGAGTTGGAGAAGCACCTGCAGACGTGTGTCGATTGCCGCCACGACCTCGAGCAACTGCGGGGAGATATGGCTCTGCTCGCGCTTTCCGCCACCGGGGCTGAGCCTCCGCTACGCTCCCGGGAACGCCTCATGTCTGCCATCGCAAAGGAGCCGCGGCGCGCGCAACTGGTTCAACGGCCGCAACCGCAGCGAAGGGTCTGGTGGCGGCCGTTCGCATGGGCCGCGGGAGCTGCCGCTGCGATCGTTATCATGCTATTGCTCCATCAAAACGCAAATCTGCAGCGGAGCATCGCCGGACTCGAAGCCGACTCGACCGTCCAGCAGCAGCAGTTGACCCAGGCCAAGGACATGATGGCGTCGCTAACCTCCGCCGATGCCGAGCATTTCATTCTGGTGGGGAGCAAAACTCCGCCGCAGCCGCAGGGCAAAGCGATTTATGTTCGCCGCAGCGGCACGCTTGTGTTCCTGGCCAACAACATGCCGGCGCTGCCTCCGCAAAAAGCGTATGAACTGTGGTTGATCCCCACGGCCGGAGCGCCAATTCCAGCCGGTGTTTTCAAGCCCGGAGCCAGCGGCAACGCAACCGTAATTAACCCGCCCCTCCCCGCCGGAATCGAAGCGAAGACTTTCGCCATCACGGTTGAGCCGGAAGCAGGCTCCGCCGTGCCAACCTCACAACCGATCATGGTGGCCGCGCAAAGCTAACCTGGCGGGGAACGGCGGAGGGACCGCGGCGGTTTGGGCCAGTTCAACACTCTACTCCATCTCAAACGCCAGCCACTGAAATCCTCCGCCGCGTTCCACCTGCAAGACGACCGAATCGCGCGGCTTGATCTGCCGAAGTGCGGCACGCAGCGATGTCAAAGAATCAATCGGCGTCTGGTTCACACTATGAATCACATCCCCGGCCTCCAGCCCCGTGTCGAGCCGAACGAAATCGGCCACCCGTGCCACCACAACGATTCCGGAAGGATTGCGCAGGTTTCCCATCAGCGACCGCACCTGGTCGTTCAGATCTACTGCCAGCACGCCTAACCGATTAACCAGGCTGTCCGGGGAGGTGACCAGCTCGGCCAGACTATCAATCGAGTCCTTCATCTCGAACACGGGAATAAACAGTGTCTTGCTCTCGCTCCCGCGGAGCACCATGAGCTTCAGCACTTCATCCAAAGGATGGAAATAGAGCGCGGTCGTGAAAGCCGGCAAAGTGCCGATGGGCCGGCCGTCGGCACCTACCACAATGTCTCCGATGCGCAATCCGGCTGCCTCAGCAGGGCCGCCCGGCGTCACGTCATCGATCACTACTCCCCAACTTTGAGCGAGTCCCAGTCCTTTGGCCAGCGCCGGGGTGATCGTCTGAGCTCCAGCCTTGATCTCAGCCCGATGCACGAGCCCGATCTTGCGCAGACTCTTGTAAACGAAGCCTACGATGTCGGCGGGGATGGCAAAGCCCAGCCCTTCGCTGCCACCGCCCTGGGAAAGAATGAAGGTATTAATCCCGATCACGTACCCGTCAATATCCACCAGGGGCCCACCGCTGTTGCCGGGGTTAATCGGGGCGTCGGTTTGGATGTAGACGAGGGGGCGGCTCGCGTCGGCTTGCCTGCCAACGGAACTCACCACGCCCATAGTGACGGAGTTCTGAAGCCCTTCCGGGCTGCCGATAGCGAACACCAATTGCCCCTGGTGGACGGGCCGATGAGTCCCCAGGGAAAGTGTGGGCAGGCCTGTCTCATCGATCTTAAGGAGAGCAAGATCGCTTTCCTTGTGGAGGCCAATGAGCCGGGCATCCAGGATGCGCTGTTTGCCAGCGGGTGCGATCTGATCGGGAGAACTTACCAGGGGCATCGGAAGGGCGACGTGAATCCTTTGCGCCCCTTCGACCACGTGCGCGTTGGTGATGATGTAGCCGTCCGGGTCGACGATGATCCCTGATCCGATCGCGTGCTCGCGCGCCACGAACGCCGTCTGAGCCTGATTCTTGTCCTCGACCGTTCCATAGCCCGTGACCAGGATTTGGACCACGGCCGGTGAAATCCGGGCGGTCAGCTCTTCGATCGCTGAATCCAGTTGCTGGAGCACGCGCGGAGGTTCTGCAGGATGAGTCGCCGCTGCCTTCGCCTGCGGAGTCTCTGGCTGCGCCGGCTCACTGCCGGGCATGGTCGGGGATTTCGTTGTCGGCTGGGCAACGGTTTGCGCGGCGACCAAGGGTGACCAAACCAGAGCAAGGCTCAAGAACAAGAGATAAGTTAGGCGTTTCCAACCGCTAGGGATGAGCATCGGCAGCCTCCTTGACACATATATTGATGCTGCCTAAACCATATTTGAGGCTGGAAGCGGCACGGAGGCTCGGCATTTTTCGCAGGAAATCCAGTAACCGTGGTACCCGCCCGGTAGCCGCAAAATCACGGTATACTCGGGTAAGTTTCCTCCTCCTCCAACGTGTATCCATGGACAATGCCCCCGGTGTATTGATCGCAAGCCAGAGAGTTCAGCGCCTAGCGCCTGTCCCAGGTCTCAAGTTACTGATCGACTGGGAGCCACGGGGACGTGTGTTTTGGCGCAACCTGGCGGATCTGATCTTGGCGCGGCAAGACCCTCCCGTCCGGGTCACCTCCCGGCCAGCCCGATTCTGGCCCGACGTTTTCGTGCCTGCGGGCGTTCCGTGGTCCTCGTTCGCCGAGGCGCTGTTATGCCAGCTTCTGTTGGTTATTCTGTTTATATGGGGCCAATCGCGAATATGGGTGCCGGTAAAGCGGTTTCCGGGGCGGGATTCATTTCCGAGATCGATTACCTACTACCCACCGACTTCCTATCGAGCAGCCGAGAGTCGAGCGTCAAGCAGCGGGGCTGGGTCGCCGGTCAAGCATGTGTCAGGGCATCAGGCGGCGCGGCCGCCAGCAAGGCCGGTTAGGCCCGAGCAAAAGCCGGCCCTGGTCACGCCCCCTGACATCAAGCTGGCCGCGGCCAAGCCGCCGGATTTCCTGGGATCCCATGCGGTGACGCCGATAGTGCCTTTCTCCGCCACTGCGGGCGTGCGGCGGAACACGCCGGCCGGACCCTCTGGCGCGGTGGCTCCGCTGCCTCAGGTTGACCGGAGCAAAGTTGAGCAGGCGCGGCGGCTCGCCCTGCCTCAGGCCGCTGTAGCTCCCTGGCCCGATCTTGGAGGGCCTTCGCCAGGTCGCACGGTGAGCGTGCCCAATACAGGCGGCTTGCGAATTGTGCCGCCGCCTCCATCGGTTCAGAGCGCAGGCAATTCGGGGACTACGGGACGGGTGAATTCATTGTCGACGGGGCCAAATGTTGTTCCTCCGGCGCCGTCGGTTCGGAGTACGGCCAACGAGGCGGGAAATGCGCGATTCAATTCGATGGCTGGCGCTTCGCAGGTTGTGCCGCCGCCTCCTGCAATTTCGGGCGGCAACTCGGTTGGAGTGGGAAGGCTGAATTCGACATTAGGCGCGGGGCCGAATGTCGTACATCCTCCGCCTTCGATTGAGGGCGCCAGCAACGCCGATCGAGACGCGCGCCGCGGTTCCACGACCACTCCGGGTACGCGGGTGGTACCGCCGCCTCCTTCGGTTGCCGGCACAGGGAACTCCAGCGGAACTGGGCGGTCGGGTACGGTGCCAGGCACCGGGGTAAATGTCGTGGGCCCGCCGCCTACGGTGCAGAGTGCGGGCAACGTCAGCGGAGATGCTCGCTTCGGTTCGATGCGCAGTGCAGGTTCCCAGGCGGTACCGCCGCCCCCCGCGGTGCTCGGTTCGGGCGGCCCGGGTGGAGGATCGAGAGTACGATCGCTTTCCGGTTCTGGCTCGGAGGTCGTCGCCCCGGCTCCATCGCTTGAGAATGGAAGCAACGCCGGCGCTAGTGGGCGCTTGGGGTCGCTCTCGGGAGACGGCTCCCCGGCCGTGCTGCCGCCTGCGTCGGTTGAAGGTTCGGGTGGAAATGCACCGCTGCCGCCCATGGAACCGTTGCCGGTGACGTCTTCGCAGCCTACGGACTCGGTAGCCAACGCCGAGGGCAAAGCTTCGATCGAAGAGTTGCCTCTAGGTTTTCTGGGGCTGGTGTTTGCTGCGCCGGGCAGTTCTTATTTTTCCAATTTTGAAGTCTTCGTCGCCAAAAGACGGCTCGGCAAGGAACTGCAGCTGATCAAGCTGGTCTATGAATTTCTTCCGTATCAAAAGCGCCTGTCTGAATACGATCTGAACAACATGCCGCCGCGCATCATCAAGCTGCGCGTGATCCCGGACCCGAGCTGCAACGAGTCGTTGGGGCAAATCATAGAGCCTGCTCCGGACCCAACTCGTCAAGTCACGGAGTACCCGAAACTCCCGCCCGCGTTGAGTTCGGCGAACCTGGACGCCGTACTTCCGTGTTATCGCACCACCGCCACCGATTTCATGAAGGCCATGTCGCGCGGGAAGTAGACTGGCGGAAGCCTGCTCCTTGGTTGCCGCAGCCGGGTTTGGTTAGAGACCGTCGGGCTCAAGGGCGCCGGGATGGATTCTTGCGACGCGCGGGCGATGCGGTCTAAACTGCTTAGGGGGAACCTATGGGGACCGACTCCACACAAGACCGTCAGCAGGCCCACACGTTGCTCGACATGCTGCCACAGGAGAAACTCGCCGCCGTGCGCACCTTGCTTGAGGTGATGGTGGAACCGCTCTCACGCTTGCTGGCTTCCGCTCCCATAGAAGAGGAAGAAGTCACCCCCGAAACGGCTGCTGCGCTTGACCGCGCCCGCACTTCGCTCGCTCGTGGAGAGGGCATTCGTCACGAAGATGTCCTACGCGAGTTCGGCATGGATAAATGACCGAACTGCCAGCGCCCCAGGGGATCACGGTGCTCTGGTCGCCGGAAGCGCGCACCGATCTTCGCGCCATCGACCGCGATACAGCGATGCAGATTCTTCACTGCTTGGATCGTTATCTGGCCAATCGCACCGGCGATGTGAAGAAGCTCAAGCCGCCCCTACCCGGCTTCCGGCTCCGCTGTGGCGACTACCGGGTGTTCTTCGATCAAAAGGAAGAGCACACGATTCACGTCACTGGCGTTCGAAACCGGCGGGATGCTTATCGCTAAGAACTAGAGTCGGCGGCGTCACGACGGGGACGAGAGGTGTGACTGTGTGTTCTTGAGCAGGAGCGCGAGCGCGATTGCGATTGCCAGACGGGCGCCGAAGCCCCCAAGGGCACATAGAGTGCGGTCGGGAAAAGAGGGAGATTGGGGCAGGGTGGCGAGTTCGAGAACTACCAGAACCTGGGTTACATTTATGGGCAAAACAGCGGCCCGGTCGAAGCCGGGCCTTTCAGGCTGAAACTCGAATTACGGCCGCGAGACGGGGCAAGCCCCGTCTCTACGGTCGATTCATTTAGACGTTGATCACGGCGCAGAGTTCCTTCACCGACGCTGCACTCTTGTCCAGCGCCGCCTTCTCTTCCGCCGTCAGCTTGATCTCGATGATCTGCTCGATGCCCTTGGATCC
>PLHN01000544.1 GCA_003139975.1 Acidobacteriaceae bacterium | reverse complement strand
TCACAAAAAACTCCTTTCGCCTCATTTTCAAAAATATTTCCCGCGTCTCTTGTTTGTTTGTCCCGCCGCTCGTGCGAGAAACGGCACGCCCCCTCAAAGGACGCAAGATACTCGGCAACGCTCCCGCATGCCAAAAATTCACCCATCAGCAGAAACGGCTCCCCGCGTTCGGCCGGGCCTTACACCCGAGACAAAACGCAACGGAGCCGCAAAGACGATGGCGCAAATATCGAACTGCACACACAGAAACGTCAACCGTGATGATCATCGCCAGCCAGTCCCGCTGACGAGCACCAGATAATAGCAGGAAGATGGCAGATGGCAAGAGCGAAATGAATGACAATAAATTAAGCGCAGAATTATGACCGAAGGACGTGGAAGGGTGCGACGCGGCGAGCATGGGCGATGAGAGGCAGGCAACTGGTGGCGAGGTCTGAAGGGCCGACGCCCCCGGGGCGAACGCCATCAAGCGCGCCGCCGAATCCTAACTGTTTGATAATATTTGAATAAACGTGTCTTCCATCACTCCCACCGGGCTCTCCGACAAAAAAGGCGCCGCCGAATTTCGCCCCGCGCGCGGCCACAGCCTGCTGGTTTCCACTTCGCGCTATCTGTTACGCACCGAGGTCCACACCTTCGCATTCTCCGTCGCCGCTAATGCCATTCTGTCGTTCTTCCCGTTCCTGCTGTTGCTGATGACGCTGATCCGCAAAGTTATCCACTCGCAGGTTATGTATGACGTCGTCGAGAACCTGTTGCGCGACTACCTGCCTACGGGCCAGGAGTTCGTCATCCGCAACCTGAATGCGCTTGTCACCTCCCACCATCGCGCGCAGGTCTTCTCGCTGGTCATGCTGCTCATCGGTTCCACCGGAATCTTCATGCCGCTCGAAGTGGCGCTCAACCGCGTCTGGGGATTCCCCAACAACCGCTCCTACGTCGGCAATCAGCTGATCTCGCTCGGCCTGGCTTTTGCCTGCGGATCGCTGGCGCTGCTCTCGGTCGGCCTCACCGCCGGAAACGTCGCGGTCCTGAAAAGCGCTCTCCACGGCTATGGCGCGTGGTATGTGCGGTTGGCCGGCTTCCTCACCATGAAGGTATTTTCGATCGGCGCCAGCATCGCCATCTTCTTCCTCGTCTACTGGCTGCTGCCCAACGGCAAAGTTTCGGCCAAGGCCGTACTTCCGGCCGCCGTAATCATGGGATTGCTTTCCGAGGCGCTCAAATACATCTACATCTTCGCGCTCCCGTTTCTCAACTTCGGCGAAGTCTATGGTCCCTTCGCCATCTCCGTCAGCCTGATGTTCTGGGCGTTCCTAACGGGCATGTTGCTGCTGACTGGGGCGCATTTGTCCGCAGAACGAAGCCTGAGAAATCTGTAGCCGGTTGATGATATTCTCCTGCGGGAAACTATGGAGTCTTGGAACGCTAATTTGCACTCCTGGAAAACGGTGCCGCTTTCCTCGTCCATCGTTTTCTTCGCCGGAGTGTTTTGCCTGTTCGGGGCACTGATTCTGGTCTTCTCCAGCGCGAATTTCCAATCGCAGACTGCAGCAGAAGTCTTTTGGACCGTCGTGATCTCAGGGACGTTCGCCATTGTGTGGGCGTACGCTGGAACCACGAGACGATACTGGGCGTTCGGGGTATTAGCCGCACTGCAGTTCTCGCTGAACTATCTTGTAAAACGGTATGGGCCGGCCACTCATTCTCTGGCAGGAAAACTTCCGGAACTCAAACATAAACTCATCCTCGACGCTTCGGTTGAAGTGGCGCTGATGGTAGCGGCTTACGTCCTATTTCTGGTCTTCTTCGGCCGCGAAGGCAACCGCTTCTTTCGCACACAAACCGAGGTCCGCCTCGCCGGCGAAATCCATCGCACCCTCGTCCCGCAGAGGCACGAGACGATCGGCAATTTCGAAATGTTCGGCAGTTCCGTGCCCAGCAGCGAGGTCGGAGGCGACCTCTTCGATATCGTCCAAAGCGAAGGAATGTGGCACGCCTATGTGGCCGACGTCTCCGGCCATGGCGTCGCGGCAGGCATCCTTATGTCCATGATCAAGAGCGCGGCGGCTATGCAATTGACGAAAATTCACAAGCCGGCCGAACTCCTCAGCGATTTGAACGACGTGTTGCAGCCCGTCACCGCTCCGGCAAACTATCTCACTTTTGCCTACATCAGCGGCGCAAAGGACGATCTCAGCTTCGCTCTCGCCGGCCACCTCCCGATTCTGCATTATCAGAAATTGAGTAAAACCGTCATCGAACACTCCGACTCAAACCTCCCCATCGGAATGTTCAAGGATCAGCAGTTTGCGATTTCAAAGATCAGCCTTCCCCCGGGAGATTTGCTTGCCCTGATCACCGACGGCTTCACGGAGGTTTTCGACTCGCAAGAAGAAGAGATCGGAATGGAGGATTTCAAATCAGCACTGGCAGCATGCGCCGAAAAGCCGCTCCCCGAGATTTATCAGGAACTTCGTGCGCGCACCTTGAAATTCGGCAAGCAGGCCGACGATCAGACCATGCTCCTGATCCGCCGTTTGTCGTAGGATTTTGTGTGCCGCAGTGCTTTTTGGTTGGCGCACCCGTTCACCGTTGCGATCAGCCCGCATTGTAGAACGGGGCTTTAGTGTGTGCGTGAGAACTCAAATTCCCAACGTGCAGCGGAAGCGCGTCTGCGATTGTCAGCCGCGACGCGGCGTAAGAACGCAGCCCACGGCGCAAACCGTCGGTACACGTGGGAAACGATCCAGCCCCGAAGGGGCGAAAGACGAGTTCTCACGCAAACACTTTCGCCCCTGACGGCCGCCCTACACCTTCCACCGCGTCGCCGACTTCGGAAAACTCTTTTCGATAAACGCAAACACTTTGGCCGGCTCGACCTTGAAGATCGGTTCGCCCATGCCGCGCGGATCCATCTTGTACTTCTTCTTGTAAGCGGCCGCGACGCGCTCCAGCAGAGCCGCACCGACTAACTCGCGCGCTTGACCCTCCACGATCACCGCTTCTTCCCCATCATCATTTGCGATGGTGCAGGCCGGATTGGCTGCCAGATTCTGTCCCTTGCGCGATTTTCGGCCCGTGGAAAAGAAAAATGCGTCGTCCACCCACACGCCCCACACCGGCATCACATGCGGACGCGCCTGAGTCGTCCCAGGATGGATCGTGGCCACCCAAAACGTACGGCAGCGGTTCATCTTGCGCGCAACCCACGTCCACGGCAGCAGACCAAGCCCATCCTGCGGTCCCACAATTCCGTAGCCGGGAGCAAACGGACGGTCGGCAGGAAACTGATCCGTCCGCGCAGTTTTTGCCGCGTGAATTTGAGGAGAACGCGCGGTGCGTTGAGAGGAAATACGTTTCGGCATACGCAGGGGGCCGCTCCGTGAAACCCTTTGTCCCTGGTGGCAGAGGCTTTGAACCACAGGAGCACCCAGACAATGGGAGGGGTAAACATACCACGACGCGGCGTACATTCGCCAGACGCCTATCTCGCGCTCGACGCTAGCACCGCGACCGGCGAAATCATTACCGCAGTCGATGAAGTGTAGCGCTGGCATCTGATTGCGAGCTGGCAGTGACGGTTGGCTCGGCTGCCGAACTTCTGCGGGTGCAGGTGCGCTACGACCGAACTTTCACTGCGTACCAGAGCTTTGTTCACCGTGCTTGTCTCATGATTGTGTTGAGGCATTTATGAAAACCGGCTCTCGATCGTTTAGAATCAAGAAACAATCGATTGCATATTTTGATCTTCCAGGTGAGGCATGATG
>PLHN01000285.1 GCA_003139975.1 Acidobacteriaceae bacterium | reverse complement strand
GAAGAAGCGGAGATCGACTACGCCGATTATCTGCCCAAGACCACCAAGGACATTGGAGAACTTTGGCAAACGCTGGCGGGTTTTGTGGCTACGTTGCAGAATCCGCACCTGAAGGCGCTGGTTGAACTGTTCATGGCGGATGCGGAGATTGCGGAGCGCTACCGGAACGCTCCTGCCGCTAAGACGCTGCATCATGCGTACATCGGTGGACTTCTCGATCATGTGGTTTCGCTCTTCCGCGTCTGCGACGTGGTCAGCGCCAACTATCCGCAGGTCAACCGGGATCTGCTGCTGACGGGAGCGTTTCTTCACGATATCGGAAAGATCCAGGAGCTGACCTATAACNNACATGATCATCGAACTGGAGATGTTACAGGCGAAGCTGACCAAGCTGCCTGACTTCCCTCCGGAACTGAAAACGCTGCTCGAGCATCTGATCATCAGCCATCACGGGCAGTACGATTTTGGATCGCCCAAGCTGCCGATGTTTCCGGAAGCGCTCATGCTGCATTACCTCGATGACCTGGATTCAAAAATGGAGGCGATGCGTGCGCATTACGCACGCGAGAGCGAGTCGGAGGGAGCGTGGACCAGCTACAACGCCTCGCTGGGGCGCCCGCTGCTCGACTCGCGGAAATTTATTCAGGGCGAGAAGGCCGCCGACGCGAAAGCCGGGAATGAGCCATCTGAGCAAACATCCGCGGCTGCTGAACCCGCAAAACCAGGCGCCGCCGGTCCCGCCGCGGATCTGTTCAGCGAACAGAAAGCTTAACCGGCAACGCAGTTAGACGTACCTGCTTTGCCGTATTTGCACACTCGCTCAACTTCTTATAAAGTTTTGCCCTCAGGAAATTTCATTTCGAAGGAGAATATTATGCGTACCCGTGCACTCTACGCACTCACCATTGTCTTACTGTTCGCGCTGGCTGCCTGCTCGAGCAAGCCAGCGGATACGGCCGCAACGTCGTCGGCACAAAACACCGGGACATCGAATACCGCCGGGAACAATGCGATGGGATCTCCCGCTGCCGGACAATCGGCCGCGCCGGCCGCTGCACCCGCAGCCGCACCTGCTCCGCCGCCACCGGTGGTGGTGCCCGCCGGGACAACCTTGACCGTACGACTCGGCCAAGCGGTGGGATCAAGAATCAGTTCACCGGGCGATTCATTTACAGCCACGCTGGCAGATGCCGTTACCGTGGATGGAAATACCGTGATTCCAGCCGGCGCGGTGGCAAAGGGCACAGTCGTCGATGCAAAGCCGCTCGGCAAGTTGAAGGGCGGCGCGTTACTGGAGATTCGGCTGACCTCGATCAAGGTCAACGGGATCGAGCAGGGGATTGACACCACCGCTGTCGAACGCCAGGAAAGGGGCAAGGGCAAGCGGAGTGCCGAAATGGCCGGCGGGGGAGCAGCATTGGGCGGCATCATTGGCGGGTTGGCCGGCGGCGGCAAGGGTGCTGCAATTGGCTTGCTGGCGGGCGGAGGTGCTGGCGGGGCCGGATCNNGTCGTTGGTCGTTAGTCGTTAGTCTTGGCAAGATATTGTGAGCGACTGACGACTAGCGACCGACGGCTGTCTTTTCTCCGGCAATGTTTCTTCCTGATGTGCCATGGACTTTTCTCGCTTCACCACCATCAGCTTGGACTGTTACGGAACGCTTATCGACTGGGAAGCAGGAATGCTTCCGATATTGCGGGCGCTTTTAACGCGGCACAAATGCAATCTCGCCGACCCGGCCATCCTCGAACTCTACGGGGAGTTTGAGGCGAACGCGGAGAGCGGGCCGTATCGGACTTACCGCGAGGTGCTCGAATCGGTGGTGTGGGCGTTTGGGGAACGGCTTGGGTTCCAGCCTTCTCCATCCGAGGTGCTTGCTCTGCCGGAGTCGGTGCCGTCGTGGCCGCCTTTTTCGGATACTGTGGCCGCGCTGCGGGCGCTCAAGAAGCGCTACCGGCTGGCCGTCATTTCAAACATTGACGACGATCTATTTGCCCAGACTCGGAAACTGCTGGGCGTGGAATTCGATGCCGCCGTCACGGCCGAGCAGGCACGGAGCTACAAACCTTCGTTGCATAACTTTGAGTTGGCGCTGCAAAGGCTCGGCATAGCGCGTGAGCAACTGCTGCACGCTGGGCAGAGCATCTATCACGACGTAGTTCCGGCGCGGTCATTGGGCATCGCAACAGTGTGGGTGAACCGGAAATCCGCGCGGCCGGGGATGGGCGCGGTGCGAGCGGCTGAGGGACATCCCAACCTTGAAGTACCCGACTTGGCAACGCTCGCCAAGCTGGCAACACCGTAGGAGTGATGTGCGGCGCTCGGCGCTACGTCGACACCGGCACAGGCAGAATCTTCTTTTGGATCGCGACTGTTACCAACTGGGCTTTGTTGTGGATGTCGAGTTTGCGCATAAGGTTGAACTTGTGCGCCTCGACGGTTTTGATGCTGATTCCCAGCGCCGTAGCTGCCTGCCGCACGGTCTGGCCTTCGGCGAGCAGTTTCATCACTTCCCGCTCCCGCGAGGTCAGGGAGTTCCTGCGCAGCGGGACTTGGGCAACACCATCCTGTTTCGAGTCGTCCCTGAGTTGATGCAGGATTTGTGGGCTCCAGTAGCGCTCACCGCGGCGCACTTCACGCAGCGCACGCAATAGAATCGGCGTCGGCGTATCTTTCAGCAGATAGCCGCTGGCGCCTGAGCGTAGCGCCTGCTGCACATACTCCTTGTCCTCGTGCATGGTCAGGTAGACGATGCGCGAGTCCGGACAGTGTTCTTCGATGAGCCGGCAGGCTTCAAACGACGACATGCCCGGCATGCCGATATCGAGCAGCACCAGGTCGGGGCGGTGCTTGAGCGTCAGTTTCAGCGCATCCGCAGCGTCGCCCGCTTCGGCGACAACCACAAAATCGGGAGAATCTTCGAGCAGACGGCGCACCCCATAGCGAACCAACTCGTGATCGTCCGCGATCACGCATCGTATGCGCTCTCCGTTTACAGGAGGGAACAGACCGGTCTTTGTGGTTAGCACTAAAGAAATACCTCGTGTCTCAATTTGACGAAGTCGGCGGCGACACTAATCCCGTGCTCGAAGGATGCCGGTACAACCTGCGTTTTATTGTACCTGTTCTCCCTATTGTTCCGCACAAAATCGACCGGAAACCGATCTTTCCTTCATCATTCCCTCTTCATTTACAATGCCTCTTCACATGCTGCGCTACTTTACTGCCGGAGAATCGCATGGCGAGGCCCTAGTCGCGTTTCTTTCCGGTCTTCCTGCCGGAGTGCCGGTCGATCAGGCATTTGTGGACCGGGAACTCTGGCGACGCCAACAGGGCTACGGACGCGGCGGGCGCATGAAGATCGAATCCGACAAGGCCCACTTCCTTTCGGGCGTGCGCCATGGCAAGACGATCGGCTCGCCGATTGCTGTTTTGCTCGAGAATCGTGACTGGCAGAATTGGAAGGGAGCTTTGCCCGTCGAACCGGGCGATCCGGAGAAACACAAGCGCGTGGCGTCACCTCGCCCCGGTCATGCCGATCTTGCCGGAGCTTTGAAGTACGATTTCGTGGAGGCGCGTTATGTGCTCGAACGCGCATCGGCGCGCGAGTCGGCGGCGCGCGTCGCAATCGGCGCACTGGCCAAGCTTTTC
>PLHN01000136.1 GCA_003139975.1 Acidobacteriaceae bacterium | reverse complement strand
GACCTGATGTGGCTGGCGGGCGACATCCGGGCCAAGGGTTTTCTGCTGGGAGCCACCTCGGGCCGGACCACGCTTAACGGCGAGGGCTTGCAGCATCAGGATGGACACAGCCACGTGCTCGCGCTGCCTGTGCCTAATCTGCTTGCTTACGACCCGGCGTTCGCGTACGAGATTGCGGTCATTATTCAGGATGGGATCAAGCGGATGTATGTGGATTGGGAGTCCATCTTCTATTACCTGACCGTGACCAACGAGCCGCTGCCTATGCCGGAGATGCCGGCTGCGGCGGGCACGCGCGAAGGCATCCTGAAGGGGCTATATCTGTATAGCGCCTCGGAGAGGAAAGATGCGAAGCTGCGTGCGCAACTGCTGGGCAGCGGCACGATCATGTTCGAGGTGCTGAAGGCGCGCGAGATTCTAGAGAAGAATTACGGCGTGGCGGCGGATGTTTGGAGCGTGACCAGNNAGTGGGTTCCGGGCAAGCTGGTGTCGCTCGGCACGGACGGTTTCGGGCGCAGCGAGAATCGTGCATCCCTGCGAGATTTTTTTGAAGTGGACGCCAAGCACATTGTGCTGGCTACTCTGCACGCGCTGGCCGCGGAGAAGAAGATCGCGGGGCATGTGCTGGAGAAGGCGATTCGCGATTTGGGGATCGATCCGGAGAAGCGGAATCCGGCTACGAGCTGAAGACGGCGTCGTTTCTGCCGTCAGCGAGGTCCCATGCGGGGAGCGGCAAATGATAGGAACAACCGGTGCTGCTGTCTTGTTCTTAATCAACGTACTCCTCGCCTGTGTACTGGGAATAGTTGCCGGCGGTGTAACGTGTTTAGCGTTGCGGCAATCGTGGAGCCTTAAAGAAGCTCTCATTGACGCTGTGCTTGCGGCGGTCGTCGCAGTCGCCGATGCATACGTCGTTACCGCTATAGACATTGCTCGCGGCGTATGGAAATCGCGCGTAGCGCTGATGTTGCTTATCGCAGTTGGTAGTGTCGTGGCGAGACACCTGATTCGTCTCGTGCTTCGCTCTTCGAAGTAGCATCGTGCCTCGAGTTAAGCCGGCCTCGAGTTACGAATGTGTGTAGCGCGGACACTCCTGCCCGCACTACATGCAGCTGGAAAAATGCGGGGCCCACGCCACAAGGGACGTCGATGTTTCGTTAGGCGGCGAGTGGAACATAGATACCGGATCAAGAGGCATATATATAAGGATGGCGATGGAATTCAAGCTGCCTGAGTTGGGCGAGAACATCGAGAGCGGCGACCTGGTGCGGCTGCTGGTGAAGCCGGGGGCGAGCATCGCGGAAGGCCAGCCGGTCATGGAACTGGAGACCGACAAGGCTGTAGTCGAGGTTCCTTCCAATGTCAGCGGCGTGGTGCGCGAAGTCAAAGTGAAAGAGGGGCAGAAGGTAAAAGTTGGCGCGGTTATCTTCACTCTTGAGGGCGGACCTGCACCGGCGGTGGAAGCTCCTCGACGCCACGAGCCAGTTGAGCACGTTTCAGGGCAACAAGCGGCGCGATTGTCGTTCCAGCTTGCCATGCGCGCGGAAGGGAAGACGGAAGAGCAGGCGCTGCCTCCCGATCATCCGCTTGCCCCGGCACCCGCGTTCAGCATGCCGGTGCAACTTGGCAAAGTTGCGGGAACCGAGCAGCGCGACCCCGCTCCGGCCGTGCCCCATGTGCGGCGGTTGGCGCGGGAACTGGGCGTGGATATTCATGGCGTGCAGGGCAGCGGGCCGGGTGGACGCATCAGCGAAGACGACGTGAAGCTGCATGCGAAGAACGCTTTGGCTGCGGCTGTGACTGCGGCGCAGGCTCCGCGGGCTGTGTTTGTGGAGCCCGAACTGCCGGACTTTTCGAAGTGGGGCAAGACGGAGCGCGTCTCGATGCGCGGTGTGCGGCGAAAGACGGCCGAGCATCTGCGGCAGGCCTGGAACACGATTCCGCACGTCACGCAGCAAGATCGCGCCGACATCACCGAGCTTGAACAGTTGCGCGCCCGCTTCGCGCCACGCGCCGAAGAAGCCGGCGGCAAGATGACTGTCACCGCCATCGCGCTCAAGGTATGCGCCTCGGCGTTAAAAGTCTTTCCGCAGTTCAATGCATCCATTGATATGGGGAAAGAAGAGATCATCTACAAGCAGTACATCAATATTGGCGTGGCCGTGGACACGGACCGCGGGTTGCTCGTGCCTGTGATTCGCGACGTGGACAAGAAAAATATTGTCGAACTGGCCGCGGAGATGACGCAGCTTTCGAAGAAAGCTCGTGACCGCAAGCTCACGCCTGAGGAGATGGAGGGGGGGACGTTCACGATTACGAATCTGGGCGGGATTGGCGGGACGGGATTCTCACCGATCGTCAACCATCCGGAGGTCGCGATTCTTGGGCTGTCGCGGTCGCGCATGGAGCCGGAGTGGGTCAATAACAAGTTCGAGCCGCGCTTGATTCTTCCGCTGTCACTCTCGTACGATCACCGGTTGATCGATGGCGCCGACGCGGCACGGTTTCTGCGGTGGATCGCGGAGGCGTTCGAGCAGCCGTTTTTGCTGAGTGTGCAGGGGTAGGTCAGTTGTCAGTTCCCAGTACCCAGTAGCCAGTGATTCACCGCCGAGACGCAGAGGGCGCCGAGAAATTCAAGGGACCGATCTTTTGTGGGTAAGTTTTTCCCGGCGTACCCGGCGTCTCGGCGGTTCAATTAAGGACATAAACTAAGATCATGACGACTAATTCGAATCTTCGTGTGGCTGTGATTGGTGGTGGGCCGGGTGGGTACGCTGCCGCATTTTTGGCTGCCGATCTGGGCATGAAGGTTACGCTGATTGATCCGGAAGTGAATCCCGGCGGCGTTTGCCTTTATCGGGGCTGTATTCCTTCCAAAGCGCTGTTGCACGTAGCCAAGCTGCTGGAAGAAGCGGAGCAGGCGAAAAATTGGGGCGTGGAATTTGCCGCACCGAAGATTGACCTCGCCAAGCTGCGCGGATGGAAAGAAAGTGTTGTCAAACGCCTGACCGCGGGACTTGGCCAGCTTGCCAAGCAGCGGTCGGTCACGTTCGTCCAGGGCAAGGCTGCGTTCTTGAATCCGGCGACGCTTAAGGTTACGAAATCCGCGGCTGGCGGCGAAGAAACGCTTACGTTCGATCGCATCGTCATCGCCACCGGGTCGCGGCCGACGGTCGTGCCGAGTCTTAAGATTGACAGCCCGCGGCTTATGGATTCGACCGGAGCGCTTGATTTGGCCGACATTCCGAAAACATTGCTCGTGATTGGCGGCGGGTATATCGGGCTTGAGCTTGGCTCCGTTTACGCCACGCTCGGCACAAAAGTGACCTGCGTGGAAATGATGCCCGG
>PLHN01000090.1 GCA_003139975.1 Acidobacteriaceae bacterium | reverse complement strand
AGTCCCATGGCGACTTCATAAGACACCATCTGCGCGCTCGACCGCAGTGCGCCGATCAGCGGATAGTGCGAGTTCGAAGCCCAACCTGCGGTGACGATGCCGAGGACGCCGAGCGAGGACACGCCGAGCATGAACAGGATGCCGATGTTCATGTCGGTGACGGCCTGCGACGGGCCGAATGGGATCACGATGTAAACCGTGAATGCCGCAAGCAATCCGATGACCGGCGCAACCCAGAAGACCACGGCATCGGCTTCGTCGGGAATGATGTCTTCTTTCAGCATCAGCTTGAGCGCGTCGGCAAAGGGCTGCATAAGGCCATGCGGGCCTACGCGCATGGGACCAAGGCGAATCTGGAAATGGGCGAGCGCCTTGCGCTCGATCCAGTTCATGCACAGGACGATCACCGCGACGCCGGCAAAAATGACGAACACGTAAATCAGGGCCCAGAGTTGGTTGCCCGCGTTGCCGGGCGGCAGGTTGCTGCCGAGGTAGGACATGAATTCGTGTAGCATCAGCGGTCCACCTCGCCGAGCACGATGTCAAACGTGCCGATCACGGCAACTACGTCGGCCACGAGCGCGCCGCGCACCATGAGATCGAGCGCCTGCAGATTGACGAACGATGGCGGACGCACGCGCAAACGGTAAGGCTGGGTCGAGCCGTCGCTGACGATGAAGTACCCGAGTTCGCCCTTGGGCGCTTCGATGGAGTGATAGATTTCGCCGACGGGCGGCTTGATCAACTTGGGAACCTTGGCCATGATCGGGCCTTCGGGGATGCCGTTGACCGCTTGCTCGATGATGCGAAGCGACTGGCGCATTTCGGCCATGCGCACCAGGTACCGGTCGTAGGTGTCGCCGTTGGTGCCGACCGGAATTTCGAAATCGAACTTAGAATAGTTCGCGTAGGGCACCGCTTTGCGAATGTCCCACTTCACGCCGCTGGCGCGCAGGACGGGGCCGGTCACGCCGAGCGCGATGGCGTCTTTGGCAGAAATTACGCCGACATTTTTTGTGCGCTCCAACCAGATGCGGTTGCTGGTGAGCAGAGTTTCGTACTCGTCGATCTTCGGCGGGGCGAAGGCCAGGAAATTCTTGACGTCTTTTTCGAAGCCCGGATAAATCTCGTACTGGCAGCCGCCGATGCGGAAGGCATGCGTGGTCAGGCGCGCGCCGCAGTATTTTTCGAAAATCTTGAGAATCTCTTCCCGGTCGCGGAACGTATAAAATAGCGGCGTCATGGCGCCGATATCGAGCGCGTGCGTGCCCAGCCACAGCTGATGACTGGCAAGGCGCTGCAACTCCGTCAGAATCACACGGATATATTGCGCGCGCGGCGGGGCTTCGACATTCATCAACCTCTCGACCGCCTCGCAGTAGCCGAGCCCATTCGACACGGCGGCGCAGTAGTCCATGCGGTCGACGTAGGGATTGAACATCGTGTAGGTGCGGTTTTCGGCAATCTTCTCGACCCCGCGATGCAGGTAGCCGATCACGCACTCGGTGCCCATAACTTTTTCGCCGTCGAGCTTGAGGATGACGCGCAGCACGCCGTGCGTGGCCGGATGCTGCGGACCCATGTTGAGGATGATCTCGTTCGAATCGAGGTAGGGCTTGTCGGGAGCCTCGAGGTCGAGATTCGAAGTCAGGCTCGGGACGGCGTTCGGGAGCGCGTGGTCGTCGGACGTCTTTCGGTCGGGCGTCTTCTGGTCGATCATTGTCCGCTCTCGATTCCGAGGTTGATCTGCACCCACTCTTTGTCTTGCCGGAGGATGTCGTAGTCCTTGCGCAGCGGGTGGCCTTTCCAGCCGTCGGGGAGCAGTATGCGCTTCAGGCCGGGGTGGCCGTCGAACTTGATGCCGAACATGTCATAGGCTTCGCGCTCCAGCCAGTCGGTCGTGGGCCAGATCGAAAAGCTCGAGGGGAGCGACTCGCCGTCGGCAATCTGCGTTTTCACACGTATGCGTTCGTTGCGAGCGAAGGAATAGAGGATCCAGAAGACGTCGAACTGCTTCTCGCGTTTGGGATAGTGTGCGGCCGTGAGGTCGACGCAGTAGTCGAACTGCTCCTCGTCGCGCAGCAGGCGCAGGAAGTCGGGGATCAGGGAACGGTCTACGGTGAAGTAGTTCTGGCCGAGGTAGGTTTGCGCGTCGAGGCCCGAACCATACTGGCACTTGTACTTCTCAACCATCGGCGAGGACCAGGGCGTTGGAACTGGACCAGCGGGCTTCGCAGGCGCGGCGGGCTTGGCTGGCGCCGTTGCGGCAGGAGTCACTGGCTTGGCAGACGCGGCTGCAGCAGGCTTCGCGGATGCCGCTGTTGCTGGCGCGGCGGGCTTCGCGGGGGCTTCCGGCTTGGGAGCAGGTGTGGTTGGCGCAGCGGCGGAGGAAGGCGCAGCCGGAACGGCTTTGTCCGCCGTCGGTTTCTTCTCACCTTCCGGCGGCGGTGGAGTTGGCGTTTTGACTTCCTCGGCCATGCTTGGTCTTTCGGACAGAGCCGCTTTCTCTACAGGAAACCATCTCTTCTAACATCTGGCCGCGTCACCGTCAATGACGGGCATCACAAGCGCGCTGAGTCGCGACGCTTTCAGGCTGAAAACCCTTGAATCAGCGCCGCGCCGCTTGAAAGCCTTCCACAAGATCGCGTATGCGCTGCGCGTCGGCCTTGCGATGTCCGTGACTGGCGATCGGGTAAGTACCTCCGGTTGACTCAATCAGAATATCGGACCACACGATTCCCGTCGAAATCTTCACCGAAGCGACTTGCGAAATCGAGATACTCTCCTCGCTGCTGCCAAACAAACGCCGCTTTACGCGGCTGACACGCAGTGGACTGACGACGATTCGGGTCGGGAACCAGAGATTCCCTTTCGTCCAGCGACTTGCGGTGAAAGTTTCCTCGGTAGCTCCGGGAACTGGATTGGCGGGATTCAAGCTACACCCATTCGAGAGCGCCCTTCTTCCAAATCCAGATGTAGCCGACGATCAGGATTCCGAGGAAGACGAGCATTTCGATCAGTCCGTAGAGGCCGAGCGCCTTGAACTTCACGGCCCAGGGAAACAGGAAGATGGTTTCCACGTCGAAGACCACGAACAGGATGGCGATGATGTAGAAGCGGACGGTGTAGCGTCCGCGGGCGCTGGCGAAGGGATCGATGCCGCACTCGTAAGGCATGAGCTTGATCTTGTTGGGGCTTTGCGTGCGAATCACGCGGACCACAACCAGAGTGAGCGGGATCAGGATTCCGACGACAGCGATAAAGAGGAAAGCGGGAACGTAATTTTGCGGCATGAGTCCTCGTATGAATGTTTACACACGCAAACTCGAATAGTACCGCTGAATGGGGCGGGCTTCAAGGACGGGGGACACCGAGGGCAGTGGGCAGTGGTCAGTGGTCAGTCGTCAGTCGTCAGTCGTCAGTTCTCAGTTCTCAGTTCGCGGCTCTTAGTTCTCAGAAAAATTAGACCACCGTCGCGATGCTTTGCCTCTACAGATTTGATGATGGTCTTTGTTGGAGAATGGCGGCTGCTTTGGCGAGATCGACGGGAATCGGTATCAGGTTTGCCTTTATTTCTTAGGCGCTGTCGGCTATATCCTTGGGCCAGGAGATTGGTTGCCAACCGTTGCTCACGGCGGCTTCGGCCTGGTTCGCGTTCTCCGCTGGGGACATGCTGGGATCGTAGTAGGTGTCGAACCAGAGGCGCGCTATGGGATTTAACTTGATGTCGCCTTGGTTGATCGGAAACCCGAACTGGTCTTTGCTTGCCATTGCGCCGCCTTGGTTTGGTTTTTCCCTTACCTGTTTTTTCGGCAAAGCGGGCTGGAAGTTTATATTCGGAACTGGCTCCTTGGTGATCGTTAGTTTGTCGATGGCTCCCGGCACCCTACCAACTACAGGCGATTTCAGCCTATCCCCACGGTCTATTGGGATCACGGAGTGAGCGGACAATTCCTCGCAACTTCCTGAATTCGTTTAAGTTAGCTCAGAAGGTGCATTCGATCACTAACATATCGGCCATCTCCTTAGGAGGCTTCTGAACAAGTACCACTTTGCGGCCGGCACATTTGCAGATGCTGGCTTTTGTGCGGACAGGTGTGCCACCCCAACGCGCCAAAACCAGGCGCGCCGGGGACCCCGGTGTCCGCGCCACACTTGATCCGTCCTAGACAGGGGGGAGGGGGATTGCTAAGATTGCGGCGTCTTACCGACAGCCCAGCACATTGCTACGGATGTGATCGGGGCGAACCTTTCTGCTGGGCTGCCTAGAATCTTGCGGAGAGGTGCCTTATGAAGAAACTGCTGTTTGCGATGGTGCTGCTGGCATCGGCGACGATGTTTGGCCAGTCGCCGTTCGATGGAACCTGGAAGGTCAAGCTGGACACGGCCAAGCTCCCCACCAAGCCCGACCAATACCTGTTGAACAAAACTACGTATGAGTGCCTGACCTGCGTTCCCAAGGTGACGGTGAAGGCCAACGGGACCGATCAGAAAGTTACGGGACATCCTTACTACGACACGATTGCTGTTCACGTCATCAATGCGAGTTCGGTCGAAATCATCCAAAAGAAGGACGGGAAGGTCATGAGTAGCGAGACGGAGACAGTCTCGGCCGACGGAAAGACACTGACCGACAAGGGGACGGATACAACGGGAACCCAGCCGGTGACTTGGGAAACCACGGCCACGCGGGTGAGCGCAGGGCCAACCGGTTCGCACGCGCTCTCGGGATCGTGGAGGACAGAGAAGATCAACAGTGTTTCCAACAGCGGGCTTTTTGTGACGTTTCAGAACACCGGCAATGGATTGAAAATGTCGGACCAGAACGGCCGTAGCTATGACGCGCGATTTGACGGGAACGACTATCCGGTGCTGGGAGACCCAGGCCACACCCGGGTTTGGCTGACGCGGATTGGAACCCGCGTGATTGAAGAGACCGACAAGCGAGGCGGCAAAATCGTTGGAGTGTCGCGCATGACGGTTTCGACTGACGGCAACTCGATCAGTGTTGAGTACACGGATAAGGAGCACGGGACGACGACGACCTACACGATGGAGAGAAAGTCGTAGGGGCATCCGGGCACGGCAGCCAGCGGCGACCTCCGTGGCGCTGACCTCTTTGGAATCCCGCTGATCGCAAAGGGCGCGACGAGTCGGCGCCCTCGTTTTTTCTCTCCCGACAGTTAAGGCCTCTAATTCCGCCGCATGTTTATAATCAAAGATTCGCCCGCGGTCTGTGGGCGATTTGGATTCATGGCATCAAAGATATTCATTTCAAGGACACGCATTGGCACTCGACGAAAATATTTATGAAATCCGGCGCGAGAAGCTGAAGAAGATTGAGGCGCTGGGACAGCCGGCTTATCCGCGCAAATTTAACTTCAGCCATACTGTGCCGCAGATTTTGAGCGAGTATGGCGGGCAGACAGCGGAAGAGTTGGAATCTCCGCGCGTGACGGTGCGGATGGCGGGGCGGATTATGGCGATCCGGTTGATGGGGAAGGCCGGGTTTGCGCACTTGCAGCAGGATGGGCAGCGGCTGCAGATCTATGTGAAAAAAGACGCGGTGGGCGAGGCGGGGTTTGAGCTTTGGAAGCTGCTGGATCTGGGCGATCACATTGGCATCCGTGGATATTTGTTTCGCACGCGCACCGGCGAGTTGAGCATTCATGCAGAGGAGCTGACGTTTTTGTCGAAGGACCTTTTGCCGCTGCCCGAGAAATGGCATGGGTTGCAGGATGTGGAGCTGCGCTACCGGCAGCGGTATGTCGATCTGGTGATGAATCCGGAGGTGCGCGCAGTTTTTCTTAAGCGCAGCAAGCTGGTGCAGTCTTTGCGGCGGTATTTCGACGGGCATGGGTTTGTGGAAGTGGAAACGCCGATGATGCATCCGATTGCGGGCGGGGCGGTGGCGCGTCCTTTTAAGACGCATCACAACACGCTGGATATGGATTTGTTTTTGCGGATTGCGCCGGAACTTTATTTGAAGCGGCTGACGGTGGGCGGGTTTGACCGCGTGTATGAGATCAACCGGAATTTCCGGAATGAGGGAATCTCGATGCGGCACAATCCGGAATTCACAATGCTGGAGGCGTATCAGGCGTACACGGATTATCTGGGGATTCTGGATACTACGCAGGGCGCGATTGAGCGGGCAGTCGAGGATGTGACGGGCGGGACTCGAACGAAGTGGGGCGAGGACGAGATTGACTGGTCGCACGGGAACTGGCGGCGAATGACGATGCGGGAAGCCATTGCGAAGTTCTGGCCGGAGAAAGCTGGGGCGGCTCCTATGCGGGAGGATTTTGCATCGCATGAGTCGGTGCGCGAGTTGGTGATGCGCGTTCGCGCGGCGGCGGTTGATGTGGGATACGATCCTGCGGAACCGGCGGGAAAGACGATTGCTGCGTTGTTTGAGGCTGTCGCGGAAGAACATCTAGTGCAGCCTACCGTGATTTACGAATTTCCTACGGCGGTGTCTCCGCTGTCGAAGCAGAAGCCGGATGAGCCGGACTGGACCGAGCGCTTTGAAATGTTTGCGGGGAAGATGGAGATTGCGAACGGGTTCAGCGAGCTGAACGATCCGGAGGATCAGCGGCGGCGGTTTGAGGGACAGTTACGCGAGCGCGAGCGCGGGGATGAAGAAGCGCACCAGATGGATGAGGATTACATTCGGGCGCTCTCGTATGGCATGCCTCCGGCGGGCGGAGTGGGCGTGGGGATTGACCGGCTGGCGATGCTGTTTACGGACTCGCACACGATTCGGGATGTGATTTTGTTTCCGCAGTTGCGGCCGGAGAAAACTTCTACCGCAGAGGGCACGGGGGACACGAAGGGGAAATAGGTGTCAGGTGTCAGGTCCGAGGCGTCAGGCTTGGTTTCGGTTCAAACGCGCGGCAAGCACCTAGTCAATCACTTTGAATCTTAGTGTAGGGCGCGCATCCTGAACTCAGCGGTAGATCGGGCAGCGCTACCGTAGCGCCACTTTTACGCTGGGTCGGTAGCGCTCTGCCCTTGTAGTGTCCAACCGGCCGTTCGTTAGTGAGTCTGCTGCAGTCAGTCTGGTTTTGTTAGTCTGATGTCTTCTTGGCCGCGGCTTTGGAGTTTCCTTTCTGCGGGCCGAAATTTCTGGTGAGGTAATTCAGGATTGCGGTGCGGTCGGCGTCGGGGATGACGGCACCCAGGCCTTCCATTTTTTCTAGTTGCTTGGACCACTCGGCGCGGCTCATGTGCTGCTCGGTAATGCGGCTCGCGTTATGACACTGAGTGCAGGCCGCTTTGACTTTGGCCTGCATCGCGCCGGGCGGAAGAGGCTTGCCGGGAGCGCTCGGGGCCTGGGCGGCGGCTAACAGAACAGAAACGATGGAGACGACGGCGAGACTGGCTAGTTTGAACAAGAGAAACCCTCACGTGGTCGCGGACTCGGTTTGACGTCATCCCGCCGTACGATTTAGAAATCTTAGCAAAAGTTCACTCTGATTAAGTTGCGGCAAAAAGCGCTAACCACGGGGTACACAGAGGTGCACGGAGGACCCCGGGGATTTCAGACGTTCCCCAGGCGCGGCCTTTGGATCAAGTCCTAATGCTTGGATTTCGATTTCGCCCCGGACAATGCTTGGCTCTTTGGCGCTGCGTATACGGGCTGGTCGGGACCGAAGTTGGCGCTGAAATAGTCGATTAGGGCATCGCGGTCTTTGGGATCGACTTCGGCTCCCCACTTGATCATTTTGTCGAGTTCCTTTGTCCAGGCCGCTTTGCTTAGGCGCTGCTGGACGATGATGCGGGCTTCGTGGCAGGTCAGGCAGGCGGCTTCGGCTTTTTCTTTGGCTTCGCCGGGTGGGAGCGGCGCGTTGGGGGATTGGGCCACAGCGCTCGCTGCCCATAAAAGCGCTGCGACCAAAGCAAGTTTGGACGGGCGTATTTCACCTATGAATGTTCGCATAGTGCAAGGACTCCCCCAGTGGCTAAAGCCTCCCACGATTTTGCGCCAGTTACGGCGCGCGCGCCCCTTCAAAACAAGATCTCAGTAACACAACTCCTAGGCTTGGACATAGACTTTCACCTGATCGCAGGCGTTGTAGAGATAGCCGCTTGGGTTCCAGATGGCAGCGTCGGGCTGCGTGCGGCCTTGGCTGTCGGTGGCGCGGGAGACGATTACGGAGTCTGCGCTCTTGGCGGGCTTCCACGGATAGCTCCAAAGTCGCCAAGCATACTTGGCTTGATCTTTGCCTAGTTGCGCGGGGTTCCAACTGACGCCACCGTCGGTGGAGATTTCGACCTTGGTGATGTCAGCTTCGCCTCCCCAGGCAACGCCCTGAATCACGTGCGCACCGGGCTTGAGCTTGGCCCCGTCGCTGGGCGCGGCAATTAGCGACTTGACGGTAAGCGCGGTCAGGGCGTGCGTGTCTTCGGGCTTGATGGGTTCTCCCGGTTTGCCGGGCGTGTTGGGAAAGCGATAACCGGGGCTCATGAAGTTGCCTTCGGCGGGCTTGTCGAGAACGGTGATTTCGGTGAGCCATTTGCAGGACGCGGCTCCCACCCAGCCGGGGGTCAGGGCGCGGGCGGGGTATCCGTGATGCGCGGGAATGGGCGCGCCGTTCATGTGCGTGGCAATCAAAGTGTCGGCGTCGAGGGCCTTCTCGATCGGGATGCTGCGAATGAAGGGAGGAACTTTGCCGGGAACTTGATCAAGTCCACGAAACTGGACGTGTTTGGCGGTGTCTTTGAGGCCCGCTTTCTCGAGCACTGCTTTCAGGCTGGGACCGGAGAAGCGGGCATTGCCGACCGCGCCTTTGCCCCACTGGATGCCGGGGACCTTCGGCGACTGGAACGTGCGGCCGTTGCCGGCGCACTCCATGGTATTGACTACGGAGTGGACGGGAATTTTCTCTAGATCGGGTAACGTCAGGGTGAGCGGTTTTTCGACTTTACCGGTAATCGTGAGTTTCCAAGTGCTGACATCGAACTTAGCCGGTGGGAACATGTGGTTGCGAACGTAGAAGTGGTTGACCGGAGTGATCCAGTCGGTCATGAAGTCGACTGGCATTTCGAGATCGAGGAAGCGGTAGGAGCGAACGATGAGGCCGTCTTTGCCGGGGATGGAGATGACGGGATCGGCGGCCCAGGTCAGCAGCGGACGGGCGGCAGAGGTGACGAACGCGGCGGCAGAGGCGGTCTTCAGGAAATTGCGGCGGGACAGCACGGTGTTCTCACCCCCAAGGTGGTTAAAGACTACTTGATTGATAGACTTTACAGCAAGCGATTTGTGCGACTCGGCGACGCCCATTGCGAACGGCCGACGAACAACCAGTCCGGCCCCCTTCCCTCGTCAAGACGGGGGCCGGATCTTCCAGGAGCACAGTGGAGAGGAGTTGTGCCTAATGTCTACTATACCGATAGACATTGTATAAATCAAGTCTTTCTTTAGAAGAAGTCCTTGCGTATTTCGGGCCAGAGACCGATTCCCGGCACGGCCCGCTAGGGTGCGCGCGGGAATTCTTCTTACGCCGCTTCGCGGCTGACGATGGCAGATCTTATTTCACACATGAAATTCGAGTTCTCACGCATATTAGCGCTGGTCGAGCAGGTGGATGGTTTCGAGGATGGTGTTGCCTACGATTTCCAGGCTCTTGGGGCTGAGCTTGTCCATGGTGTCTTGCGGGGTGTGGTGAAAAACATCGTTGTAGCCATAGGGCACGCTGATCACGTCGGCGCAAGGCACGCCGCGCTGGACGAAGGGGATGTGGTCATCGTCCTCGCCAAATTGCAGATCGTAGAAGTGCGATTGATATCCGCCGCGCTCGGCTGCCGAGTGGATGAGATCGAGCAGCCAGGGCGTGGAATTGGTATCACGCAGAACGTTGACGTCCTGAGCCCCGATCATATCCATAACCATGAGCGCTTTGATTTTTTTGAGCGTGCCGTCTTTTTCCCATTTTTCGGCGAGATGGCGCGTGCCGTAGAGGCTGTCGGTAGCGGTCCAGGTCTTCACGGCTTCTTCGCCGTCGGTCCAGACGAGCCAGACGCTGTAGCCGTCGCGGGTTTTGCCGCGGAGCTGGTTGGCGAATTCGAGCAGGATGGCGGTNNTGGCCGAGGATGGCGATGATGCCATCTTTCTTACCGGGAAACTTGGCGATGATGTTGCGGACCGGGAACTTCCCTTCTACGGTGTCGGCGGTGAAGGCATCGTCTTCGACCTGGTCGCCTTTGAGGTGGTCGAGAATGTAGTGCTCGAGTTTCTTGTGATTCTCATTGCCTATGTAGCGTTCGCCGAAGGCGGTGACTTCGCGCGTGTACTGGAAGGCGCGCTTGGCGTCGATTTGGGGGAGGGGAGCGGGAGAGACTGGCGGATCAGCAATGGAGAGACCTGGCTCGGTTTTAGCCTGAGCGGGCGGCTCCGGATTACCGAACGGGCCCATGGCCGGAGCTGGATTCCCCTTGCTGCACGCGGTCGCGCTGAATGAGGCTGCCGCGAGCAGGGCCAACAAGAACCTGAACCACAGAGGACACAGAGGAGCAGGGAGGAAAGCTGGTTTTGCACTCTTGGGCGGCTTCATGGGTCTTTGAGTTTCCTCTGCTCTTAGGAGCTACTCCGCTTTCTTCTCCGCGCGCTTTTTGCGCTGCGTCGGATGCACAAACCACGCGATGGCAATGCTCAACATGTAAAGCGCCAGCATGGGCGCGGCGAAAATGCACATGTTCACGATGTCGGGCGGCGCGATGATGGCGGCCACGATGAAGATTCCCAGGATTGAATAACGAATGTTGCGCCACATCCAGCCGGCGCTGACGATACCCATTAGCGCCAGAAAGAAGACGAGGATCGGCATCTCGAAAACAACGCCGAGGCCGACGATGATGGTCACAAATAGCGACGTGTATTCCTCGATAGTGATCATCGCCTGGAATTGACTGCCGAAACCGATCAGCACTTTGAGCGCACTGGGTAGAACGAAGTGGTAGGCGAAATACCCGCCCGCCAGAAACAGGCTTACTGTCGACAGCATAAAGGGCAGCACATAGCGCTTCTCATTCCGATAAAGGCCCGGCGCGATGAACAACCACAGTTGGTAAAGCACGAACGGCGAGACTACGAAAAGACCCGCCACTCCGGCCGTCTTCACATACAGATTGAACGGGTCCACCGGGTGCTGGTAGACCAGCTTTTCCGATTGATGGCTCTGACGGAGCACTTGAATGATGGGCGCCTGCATGATACCCACCAGGCGCGGCGCCGCGAACCAGCAGCCAAAAAACCCGATGATGATCGCAACCAGCGAATAAACGATCCTCCGCCGCAGTTCCTCAAGATGGTCGAGGAAGCCCATGGTGGGCATGGCGTCCTTGGCGGAGTCGGTTATGGGGGACGAGGCGGCCGCTTCAGGCATCGGGCGCAACTTTCGAATGGGCCATGGGCGAGTGCTCGGGTGGCGCGGGCGGCGGGGCAAGCCCCGTCGCTACGACAGCGGCCTTTTCCGCGGTGGCGGGCGCAGGTTTGGCTTCGGCAGCCACGGTTTCAGCGGCTCGGGTTTCGGCAGCCGCAAGTTGCTCGGCGGGCGGCGGGTTGAAGATTCGGCTGGCGAGCGACCCTAGCGGCTCTTTAAGTTGCGGCAGAATCTGCGGCTTTTGCCTTTCGAGGGTATTGATTTCGGATTCGATCTGGGAGCGGAATTCGTTGGAAGCGCGCCGGAACTCGNNGGGCCGAAAAGGATCAGCGCCAGGAAAAACAGGAAGATCATCTCACCCGAGAAGCCGAAATTCATAGGGCTATCATAATGCGCGAGGGCGAAGAGTGACTAGTCAGCGTTCGCATTACCCCCAACCGGCAAGACGCGGGCACTTCTATTTGAAGCTGTAGCCGATCGAGGCGCCGAAACGGATGGCGTGATCGGAACTGAACTCCTGGGCGGCGCGGATTAGGTAGTACCGCCCTTCAGGCCGGAGAAAAATGTGGCGGAAAATGGTGCGTTTCAAAGGATAGATCTTGATCCCGGCGCCAACGTCACCCATAAAATGGTTTTCGTTGACGTAGCAGTTCCCCTTGCTAGAGCAGCCTGCCGTATAGAAGCGCGTGGTTTCCACGCCTGCGCCGCCTTCCAGTTCGGCGGTAAAGCGCTTGAAGAATTTCTTGGTCCAGACGGCATTGGCGTCATAAAACATGGGACGATAGTAAAGGTTGTTGACAGGGTCGTAACCTTCAGTTTCCCGGCGCACGTATTCGCCCTCGACACCGATGTGTTTATGGAAGAAAAGGTAATCTCCGCTGAATACCAGGTAGGTGCCGCCGGTTAGTGATTGCGGCTGATGATTGATGTCGTTTGCCACTCTGGTCCCCGGTGCATCGATGGCGGCGACGCCAGCGGAGAGGTCGATTGTTTGGGCTTGCGCGAAAGTTGAGAAGGCGGCCAGGGCCGCGAAGACAAATACAAAGAAAAGGGCTGTGCGTAGCATTTGTTTCAATCGAAACCGTCCAAAATTGTTTTGACCGCTATCATACATGGGCGGCGGGTCGGGAGCGCGAGCTTCGAGGTTTGAGATTTTGGCCAATGGAACCGCTGGCATCTCGGATCATCACAGCAAAGACCGGGGTGCCGGACCTGTCGAGGACGGAGCTTGGCCCCGCCCTCGCGACCAAGTAACATGCCGGCGGGCGCTATCTGAAGGTGTACCCGATAGAAGCGCCGAAACGGGTGGCGTGGTTCGAGCTGTAGTCCGTGTTGTTGTTGATCCAGTAATAGCGAGCCTCGGGGCGAACGAAGAAGCCCTTCGTGAGATAAAACTTAAGGCCGCCACCGAGATCTACGTCGAAGTGGTTGCTCGATGAAATCAGTTGGGTACCGCCGCAGGAGTTTCCGCTTAAGGTACATGCGGAGTAGTGGGTATCCATTGCTCCGATGCCGCCAACAAGCTCCGCGTGAACGTGGCTGGCGAGTTTGGGAGAGTACACGGCGT
>PLHN01000195.1 GCA_003139975.1 Acidobacteriaceae bacterium | reverse complement strand
GTGTCGGTCTTCGGATTCACGGCGAGGCCGACGCTATTGCGCAGGCCTTTCGCGAAAATTCTCTGGCCGGTGCCGTCGGGATTGAACTCCATTACGGTGGCGCGGCGTGGATCCTTTTCGATGCAGACGTTGCAGCTTGATCCGGCGGAGATGTACATCTTGCCGCCGTGAAACAAAAGGCTGCGCGTGGAATGACCCCCTCCGGTCGGCAGGTCGGTTAGTGTTCGGGGATTGGCGGCGCGCAGATTGGACTCGTCAAAATCGTAGCGGCGGATTTTGTCGTTTTCGGCTACGAAGAGTTTGCCTTCGAAGATAGCAATTCCGTGCGGTTCATTCAGACCTGAGAGCACGGTAACCACGCGCTCGGCCTTGCCGGTGTGCTTGGAATCGGGCAGCGCAACTACCTTACCTTCGCCCGATTCGCTGACCAGCAGCACGCCGCCTGGAGTAAAGGTCAGCATGCGTGCGCCATCGATATCGGAAGCGAAGACCGCGATGTGGAAACCCTCGGGGAGTTTGAGTTGCTTCAGATCGAAGGGGGGTTTTTCGGCGGAAACAAACGGCGCTAACGCGAGCGAAAGTACAATCCACAATGAACGACGCATAATTACTTGATGACCGGCGGCAACGGAAGGATGCTCGTCGCACCGTGATTGCTCTTTCTATCCAAGATACGAAGTGCTATGGCGAAGATCAGGCCCAACACCAAGCATATTGCGACCACGATTCGGGCCCCGGGCGATTCAATCATCGCCAATACGAAGCCGGTGACAAGGACAAAGATCTCTTGCCAGTGCAAAACCCACTCAATCCCCCAATCCTGGGACACAGAAATGCGCATACGGCCTCCTGACTAAGGTTGCGCCGCAACACGCGTCACAACATCATAGAGGACTTTCGGGGCGCGGCGTAGTTCTTCTACTCGAACGCGCTCGTCGTTGCCGTGCTCGGTGGAACCTTCTTCTTCCGTGGCGGTATAGGGAGTGTATCCATAGGCGTTTATGCCGAGCGGACGGTAGCGCTGGTTCTCCGTGTAGCCGCTGGTGATGCGTGGTGCCACGGGGACTTTTCCGAAGTAGGCCTCGGAGACTTCTCGGATTGCGCTGTAGAGGGCGGTATTGGTCGGGGACGAATTCGCCACGCGGAACTCCGGCGTCTCTGGTTCGACGGTAACGTCGGGATCATTGACGACTTTGCGGATCGACTCGAGAAATGCTTTGGGATCGGCGCCCGGCAGCAGGCGCACGTCGACGTTCGCCCATGCTTCTGCGGGAATGACATTGGTTTGCTTCGAGCCGCTGAACATGGTGACCGCAATCGTGTCGCGCAAGAGGAAGTTGATGGATTCGTCGTCGGCAATTTGCTGCTGAATGCGTTTGTCCTGCATTGCCTTGCGGATGTCGGCAAACATGCGGGAACGTTGCGGAGGCTCGTAGGGCGCCATGGTTTTGAAGAATTCGTCCACCACCGGCAGCACACGCAGCGGGGGCTGATACTGGAGGAGACGGTTGAGGGCGCGAATCAGCCGATTGGGCGCGGATTCCGGGATAGGCCGCGAGCCATGGCCGGGGCGGCCGTGCGCCGTGATGTGCAGCCAGAGCGGCGTCTTCTCGCCTACGTCTACGCCCACGTAGCGCACTTTGCCATCCTGCAACAGATTCTCTCCGCCTTCATTAATGAGGAATTCGGCATTTCGCAGCAAGTCGCGCTTGTTGGCAATGAACCAGTCGGTGCCGGTGCCTTCGGCCTCTTCGTCGGCGACGGCAAGGAAGATGATGTCGCGATCGAGCGCCACTTTTTCGCGCTTGAGCATAACGAGCACGACCAATTGCGCAAGGCCTTCATTTTTCATGTCCTGCGCGCCGCGGCCATACATGGAGCCGTTGACGATCTGGCCGCTGAAGGGAGGGTAGGCCCAGTGCGCGGCATCGCTGGTGACGACATCCATATGATTGAGGAAGATCAGGGGGCGCTTCGGGTGCTCGGAGGTGTGCGGCAGTACGGCCCAGAGATCGGCGCGGCCTGGGGCATACTCAAAAACCTGGTTTTCTATTCCTTCCTGGTCGAGAATGTTCTTGAAGAACTGGGCCCCTTCCAGTTCGTTTCCGGGAGGATTGGTGGTATCGATGCGGAGGTACTGCTGCATCCAGTCGACGGCCAGATCCGAGTATTGCTGCATGCGATCGGCAGAGATGCGCGCCGAGGCCAACGTCTGCCGGTTGAGTTGGGCGTGCGCGGGTAGAATCGCGGATATAAGGACGACGGCGCAGGAATAAATCAGCGTTTTCAGTGGTTGACTCTGGCTCTTAAGCCTTTTCAATTGCTTCCTCACTTCTTCCTTCTGGAAACCAAGATGACGGGACATACGCAGTTTTTATATCAGTTCCGGCCAAAATTACCGTTGGAGAAATCGGCATTCGTTTGGAGATAGGTTACAATGTTCATGAAAACAAAGTACTTGACGTTGTGCTGCTGAAGTTTGTATTTGGCATCCAAACTGTTTACATAAAGACGAGTTCATGGCCAGTCAGCGAGGCATCGACGGCGTCACTGGGTGCTCTCAAGTTTGTAGGCTAAGTTAGAAATGACGCAATTGAAAAGTGCGCGGAAAGCGCCAGGAGTGCAATCGCCACTCCCCCAAACGGAGGAAGCTTCACATGAAAAAAAGCACCATTATTGGATTGATGATCTTGAGCGTGCTACTGGCAGTGCCAGTGTTCGCGCAAAATAATTCCCAGAGTTCCGGCTCACAGACCCAAACCGCCCCGGCTACCGCGACCCCGGCCATGACCAAGGCCGACACGGCCACCGGCAAGGATCCCTTACAGCCCGAGACACACGAGGGCTTCTGGGGCAAGGTGAATCCATTTGCGCGCAAGAAATACGTGGCGCGCCAGACCCAACCCATTCGTGACCGCATCAACGAGCTCGATGAGCTGACCGCGGCCAACAGTAAGCAGATCAAAGACGTGGATTCGCGCGCACAGCAGGGCATCCAGCTGGCTTCGGCGAAGGCGACTGAGGCCGACCAGCATGCGATCGATGCCGGGAACAAGGCGCAGACCGCACAGCAGACCGCCGATAAGGCGAGCACGCGCCTGAACACGGTTGAGCAGGTGGTCACGAACATCGATCAGTATCAGCCTTCGACGCAGACCGAGATTCTGTTCAAGTCCGGACAGACCGTCCTGAGCCAGAATGCCAAGGCAGCGCTCGACGAAATGGCCACCCCGCTGAAGAACCAGCGCGGCTATGTGGTCGAGGTGCAGGGCTTCTCGTCGGGGAACGGCCAGGTGGCAATTTCCAGCTCGCAGAAGATGGCCGAGTCGGTAGTGCGCTATCTGGTACTGAATCATGACATTCCGGTCTACCGGATCTATCTGGTCGGCATGGGCAATGCGCCGCTGCCGTCAGCAGCTGCGGACGAAGCGAAGCCGAAGAAGCGGATCACGGGTGGCCGCGTGGAAGTCAGCCTCCTGAAGAACAACCTGGAACAGCTGGCATCGACGGATACGAGCCAACAGCAACAGAAATAATTTCGCCAAAAATCGAGCCTCCCGCGCAAGCGGGAGGCTTTTTTGTTTTCCCGAAATCCCGCGGCCCTTGGGGCCGGCTAGGTTCGAGCCGTGACAAACGCCTTCGTGATGCCGGCAACCGATGGCGTTCCCGCCTGCCGCATGATCGTTTCCAGTTCGCGCCGCATGATGGCGAGCACCGCCTCGACGCCTGGCTGTCCAAATGCGGCCAATCCCCATGCGTAGGGCCTTCCGATGCCAACCGCCGTCGCGCCCATCGCCAAAGCTTTGAAAACATCTGTGCCCCGCCGAATACCGCCATCGATCAGTACCGGGACTTTTCCTTTCACCGCCTCGACTACTTCCGGCAGGCACTCGATTGTCGAGCGCAGAGATTCCTCCGCGCGCCCGCCATGGTTGGAAACCACGATTCCATCCGCTCCGTGCTCGACCGCCAACTGCGCGTCCTCGCGCGTCACAATGCCTTTGAGGATGAGTTTCATCTTCGTAGCGTCTTTCAGGCGCTTCACGAAATCCCAAGTCAGACTCGAATCGTACAGACCGGTAACCTTGGCGACATCCAGGCCATTAAACATTGGGCTCTGACGCAGATACCCCGCCATTCCTTTTTCATGACAAACAGAGCAGTCACGGGTATCCACGCGCCGTGCGCGGTAGATTGTTTCCCTGTTGCTGCCGTTGACGTGAATATCGGTCGTGAGCACCAGTACTGGACTCCCCGCCGTTTCTGCCCTCTTGATAATCGCCCGGGTCACGTTCCAGTCGTTGGTTGGATAAAGCTGCTGCCATACCGGCGCTCGCCGCGCCGCTGTAACTTCTTCGACCGATGAACTGGCCACAGTCGACAGCACTTGAAGATGGTGTCGGCTTCGTGCCGCTTTTGCCGCCGCCACCTCGCCCTCGGGATGAAACGCTTTCATCGAGCCCACCGGGCACAGGAAGATTGGAGTTCCCCAGGTCGTCCCGAAAAGCTGCACCGAAGTGTCCAGTTTGCCTACGTCAACCAGCCTTCGCGACCGTATTTCCAGACGGCTGTATGCCTCGTGGTTGATCCCTACCGTCGCATCGTCGTCGACCCCGGTGGCCAGATACGCAAAGTGCGCGGGCGGAAGCGCTTTGCGGGCCAGCGGCTCGAATTCCATTACATCGAGAGCCTGGTCGGCGCTGGTGATCGACTCGGCGGCGTGCACTGGCTCTTCGGGCGCTGCATCGGCGGCGAGGCGAGAGAGCGGGAACGCCTTTCCGAGTGAAGCCTTCAGCAGCAGGGGGCTGGCCAGCGCGGGGCTGAGGGCGAGGTAGCGCAGAAATTTGCGACGGGTGTCCGATGGGCTCGAAGATGAGAGCATAAACCTCCTACGCTTGCATTTCAGATGAACTGCGCACTGCAACAGGTCTTCGGCTGGTGTCGCGCGATTGTGCCGGTTTGCGCGGTGATAGTCAAGGCCACCGCGTGCTATGCTGGCAGCGCGTTATCGTTTTTGGGGCAATTCGCTTCATGGAAACTCTATCGTTCATTCGCAGTTCCTCGCCGGTTGGCCCGCTTTTTCTGGCCGCGTCGGCGAAAGGACTGGTGCGGCTGGAGTTTGAAGGGCGTGCGATGAAGATAGACTCGAAAGCAATCGAGCTGCGCGAGTCGAAGCAGGCGCTTGCCCCCTATCTTCGCGAGCTGAACGAATATTTTGCGGGCGAGCGGCGCGAGTTTTCGACTCCCCTTGACCTGCGCGGCACGGATTTTCAGCTGGCATGCTGGCGGGCGTTGCTCGAAATCCCTTATGGCGAGACCCGCAGCTACGCCGATGTCGCGCGCGCCATCGGGCATCCGCAAGCTTTTCGTGCGGTCGGCATGTCGAACAACCGGAATCCGGTCGCCATCGTGGTTCCCTGCCATCGCGTGATCGCGTCGGGCGGTTCGCTGTGCGGCTATGGCGGCGGGCTCGATATCAAGCGCATGTTGCTTGATCTGGAGCAAGGAAAGATTTCCCCTCGTCTACCTCTTGGGATTGGCGCATAATTTCGGTCGCATAATTTCCCCCTTTTGGGTTTGCTCGGGTAAGCTATCGTGACACTGCCCCATTCGTGAGCGCCATCACCACAGCATCGGCGGGACCTGCGGTCCGCAAGGCGAGCCTGTTCTACTTCGTCTTTGTAATGTACTCCTACACGACCGGCGGCCCCTTTGGCCTCGAGGCAATGGTCTCCACCAGCGGCCCGGGCATGACGCTGCTTTATTTGGCGCTGCTCCCGCTGGTCTGGTGCATTCCGGTTTCGCTGGTTTCGGCTGAGCTNNCGCTGGAGCCGCGCCGCATTCGGGGACTTCTGGGGCTTTCTTGCCGGCTGGTGGAACTGGTCGGCATCCTTTCTGCTGGGCGGGTCCTACGCTGTGCTTTTCACCGACTACCTGGCCAACTATTGCTTCCCGAAAATGAGCGGATTGGAACACTGGCTGGTTTCGTTTGCGCTGATCGCGTTTGTCATGTGGCTGAATGTCCGAGGCATTCAGATGGTGGGCAAGGCCGCGACCGCGTTCGAGATTTTCATTTTCGTGCCGGTTATCGCGATGGTCGTCCTCGGGCTGGCTAGGTGGCATCACAATCCGTTTGTGCCGCTGGTGCCGCCGAACCGGCCGTTCCGCGACGTGTTTGGGGTGGGGCTGGCGCTGGGAATCTGGCTGTACTCAGGCTACGAGCAGCTTTCGTCGGTCGCCGAAGAAGTCGAAAATCCGCAACGCACTTATCCGCGCGCGCTGGCCATGGTTGTGCCGCTATCCCTCGCGACGTTTTTTCTGCCGACGTTCGCGGCGCTCGCCTCGGTGGGACATTGGCAGGAATGGAAGGACGGTTATTTCTCGACTGCGGCGCAATTGATCGGCGGGCCGTGGTTGGGCAGCCTGATGACGATCGCAGCCATGGTGGGCACCGTGGCGCTGCTGAACAGCACCGTGCTGACCACGACGCGCATGCCGTTCGTACTGGCCGAAGATGGCTATCTGCCGCCGTTTCTCACGGGCAGGCATCCGCGTTACGGCACGCCATGGATCGCCATTCTTATTTCGGGGGCGATCTACGCCTCGCTCGCTTTGCACACGCTGGGCGATTTGATCAGCATCTACGTATGGCTGCGTGCCGCGACCACGGTGATGACTGTGTTGTCGGCGTGGGGCATAAGGCGCAAATATCCCAACCTCGCGCGGCCATTCCGGATTCCAGGGGGGAATCTCGGCCTCGTGTATGTGATCGTTCCGCCGCTTGCGATGACCTACATCACCCTGCGGTATAGCGACCCGATGGCACTGCGCTGGGGACCATGGGCACTCGCCGCGGGGCCGGTGGTTTATTTTGTGGTCAAATGGTTTGCGAGGCGCGCCGCGGAGAAAGCACGATCACACCCTGGGGCGTGAGGGATTTGTGAACCCGACGATTAAAAGCCTGTGTCGCGGAATCCGAGCGCGTGAAATTTCGCCTGCCGAGCTGACGCGCGATTGCCTGGCCCGCATTGAGAGATTAAATCCGAAGCTCAACGCGTTCATTACCGTTCTGGCCGAATCGGCGCTCGACCAGGCGAGGAGGGCCGAGCAGGAAATCTTCAGAGGACAATATCGCGGCCCGCTGCACGGAATTCCAATCGGTCTTAAGGACATCATCGACACCGCGGACGCGCGAACGACCGCGGGGAGCGCGCTGTTCAAGAATCGCACCCCCGCCGAAGATGCGGAAGTGGTCCGCCGGCTGCGCGCTGCGGGCGCGGTCATTCTGGGCAAGCAGAACCTGCATGAGTTCGCTTATGGCGGCAGCTCGATGATCAGCTACTTCGGAGAAGTCCATAATCCGTGGGACACTTCGCGGATTGCCGGAGGATCGTCGGGCGGTTCTGCCGCCAGCGTTGCGGCCGGACTCGGTTACGCCGCCATTGGAACTGACACGGCGGGTTCGGTCCGGCTGCCGGCAGCCTATTGTGGAGAGGTCGGGCTGAAGCCGACGTTCGGGCGCGTGAGCACGCTCGGCGTGATTCCGCTTTCACAGTCTTACGACCACGTTGGGGCGATCACGAATTGCGTGTGTGATGCAGGACTTGTGGGGCAGGTTCTGGCGGGACACGATCCGGATGACGCGACCACCGCCGACGTGCCGATCACCGACTATACGTGCGACCTTGACGAGCTATTGCCCCCATTGCGCATCGGCATTCCGCGCGCATTCTTTTTCGACGAACTCGACCCGGAGGTGGGCGCGGCGGTCGGGAAGGCGATTGCCGTCTTTCGCGAATTGGGCTGCGAGATCCGCGATGAAGTGAGGATTGAGGTTTCTACGGACCGTACTCTTGCTAGCGCCGAGGCGTACGCTTATCACAAGGATTTTGTCGCGCGCTCGCCTGAGCTTTATCAGCCTGCCACGCTGGCGAGGATCAAGTCGGGTGAAAATTTGCCGGACGCGGAGGTGGAGCGCGCCCGGCAGGAGCTGGCAGCGAGCCGGGCGGCGATTGGGAAAGTGTTTGACGAAATCGATGTACTGCTCACGCCTACCGTTCCGATTCCTCCGCCATCGATTGCCGCGTTGAAAGAGAATCCGGAGAAGCTTCGGCCGATGGAGCTCGTTATGCTGCGCAACACGCGGCCGTTTAATGTTTGGGGCATTCCGGCGATCTCGATTCCTTGCGGGTTCACGAAGGATGGCATGCCGATTGGGCTGCAACTGGCGACGGCTCCGTGGAAGCCGGATATTCTGCATGTGGCGCACGCATATGAGCAGGCTACGGAGTGGCACAAGAAAACGCCGGATCTCGAAGGGTGAATCATCGCGCGATTTTGGATTCCGGCGGGAGTAGGGGTCCTTAGAATCTGTCTGCTCCGCTCAGGATGACAGCTGCCTGGTATGACCGCGATACTCACCTCATGGCTCCCGCGTCGCCAGCAGGCTCACCACATAGGCGAGCAGGGTCAGGGCGGCGAAGCCCAGGAGCACGACATGCAGAGGCCACATTCTTGCGGGCAATGGCATCGGGATGAATACCTGATAGAGCGCGTTTGCGAGCCAGAATCCTGCCATCGCGAACAGTATGCCGCGGTCGGGGTGTGCGGACCGACGTAGTGCACGAAGTGTAACGAAGGTGAGAATGCCGCCTGCCAGAAGCAGAAAGCTGAAGAAAAAGTTGATGGAAAAAAGCGCCCACGGAATCGGCTCAGGAACCTTCTTCAGGAAGGCGCCCCAGTGAAACATGGAAGGCAGAAGAAAATGGTAGGCGCCCATCAGTGAGGAACAGGACGCGGCCATCGTTAGCGCGACCGTTGCGGTGGATTTACGAGTCATGCGCGCTCCTTCTCGAAACGGGGCCTTCGGCTTAGCGTTCGACGAACCCGCTTGCTCCGCTCGGAGATGCGGAAGAGCGTCAGGCAACTATCGACGCTTTCTTCAACTTTCGGCCAACCCTTACGTCTACCTCCACGGGAACGCTCACAAACACGAAATACCGGCCGCTCATTCGCTCACCCTTGATAGTCACAGCGCCCTCTTTCAACTTACGACTTCCTTCTGTTGTGGAGGAAACAAGCCCAAGCTGCACCAAGAGCTTCTCGACTCTTACGATCCTCACCTTGGGACGATCTCCGTCAAACTTGTCCCAGTCCGCTTCGATGGTTTTTTCGTCAGGAAGGTAAAGATGTTTAACTGTCGGCTCTTGATCTGTCCAAGACGGCTTCGTTCGATCTTGAGAATCCTTCACTTCGATTGAGCCAACAGGAACCAGAGCCGTTTCCGCTTCCTCCGGCACTTCATGCTTTTGGAACTGCTTCGCCCAGTCCTCTGCGGCTTTGGTGGCGGCATCGGCGGAATGGAAGTCGGCCACGATTGTGCGCGCCAGTTCTTTCTTCATCGCCATCGGGTGCGCCTTACCGCTGGCGGTGTCCTGTTTCATCTGCGCGATCTGATCGGTGCGCACATCGGTCAGCAGTTCGTAGTAGCGCCACATCATNNACCTGCGATTCCTGGCCGTAGGCTCGTTGCAGTTCGCGGCCGACTAGAAGATTGAATTTCTGATCCGTGCCGCCCAACTCTACGTCGGCTTCGAGCGCGACCGAGTCGTAGCCCTGGGCCAGCGGATAGAGCAATTCGTGCACGGCTATCGGCTTTTCTTCCCGAAAGCGTTTGTGAAAATCTTCGCGCTCGAGCATTTGCGAAACCGTGTACTTCGCGCAGAGTCGAATGAAATCCTCGGCCGAAAACTTTGAGAACCAGCGGCTGTTGAAGTC
>PLHN01000200.1 GCA_003139975.1 Acidobacteriaceae bacterium | reverse complement strand
GGCGACCCGGAGATGCCGCTGCTGTGGTATCTGCGCGACGTGGCCGGGCTGACGGGGACGAAGTTTGGCTGCGGCATGTCCCTCTGCGGCGCGTGCACGGTGCACCAGAATGGCGAGGCCATCCGCTCGTGCTCGACTTCGATGAAGGATGTAGCGGGCAGCGAGATCACTACCATTGAGGGCATCGCGGCCATGCACCCCGTGCAGAAGGCGTGGATGGAGATTCGCGTTCCGCAATGTGGCTACTGCCAGACTGGCCAGATCATGCAGGCCATCGCCCTGCTCAAAGAGAACAAGCACCCGAGCGACCAGGACATTGACGTCGCCATGTCGGGCAACCTGTGCCGCTGCGGGACTTATCAGCGGATTCGGGCGGCGATTCATCAGGCCGCAAAGGAGCCGGCATGAACTTCATTGACAGGAAGATTGTTGAGAATGTCAGCCGCCGCGGATTCCTGCAAGGGGCGCTTGCTTCGGGCGTTTTCATCCTGAGCGCGCGCTTTGTTTCCCAGCCGCTCTGGGCTGAGGGCGAGGCGGCGACCGCGTTTGATCCCAGTTTGTGGATGGCAATCGCCTCCGACGGGACCGTCACTATTGTGGCGCATCGATCGGAGATGGGGTGCGGAAGCCGCACGGCTCTGCCGCTTGTAGTGGCCGACGAACTCGATGCCGACTGGGCGAAGGTCAAGATTGATCAGGCCATTGGCGATCCGAAATACGGAGATCAGGATACGGACGGGTCGCACTCGGTGCGCAGTTACTTTGAGCTGATGCGCCAGGTAGGAGCAACTGGCCGCGCCATGCTGATCAGCGCGGCCGCTACGCAGTGGAATGTTCCCCCCAACGATTGCTCCACTGAGCCGCACTTCGTTGTGCATAAGGCCAGCGGACGCAAGTTAGGCTATGGCGAACTCGCTCCGGCTGCGGCGAAGTTGCCGGTGCCAAAGAAAGAAGAGTTGCGGTTCAAATCGCGCGGTGAGTGGCGCTACATCGGCAAGGAGAGCAACGCGTTATTTGACCTGCCTGACATTGTCACCGGCAAGGCGGTCTTCGGCATGGATGCAGAGATGCCCGGCATGGTGTTTGCATCGATCGAGCATCCGCCCGTGCTGGGACAGAAGATCAAGTCCTATGACGACAAGGCCGCGCTCAAAGTTGCTGGCGTGCGGAAGACGCTGACGATTGACACGGTCGAGCCTCCGCACATGTTCAAGCCGCTGGGGGGCGTTGCGGTGATCGCCGATAACACCTGGGCCGCTTTCAGTGGGCGCAGGCAATTGAAGATCGAATGGGATAGCAGCCCGCATTCGGTGTATAACTCCGGCGAATTTCGCAAGACGCTTGAAGCCACTTCCCGGCAACCGGGAAAAGTCGTGCGCAACGTGGGCGATGTAGATGCGGCATTTGCGAAGGCGGGGAAGATCATAGAGGCCGGGTACTACACCCCGCACCTCGCGCACGGCGCCATGGAACCGAACGTGGCCGTCGCGGAGTACCGCGATGGCAAAGTGCTGGCCTGGGCGCCAACGCAGAATCCGCAGGCCGTGCAGGAGACCGTGGCCGGTGTGCTGGGCCTTAAGAAAGAAGATGTAACTTGCCATGTAACTCTGCTCGGCGGCGGGTTCGGGCGCAAATCGAAGCCGGATCAGGTTGCCGAGGCGGCGCTTCTCTCGAAGCAAGTGGGCAAGCCGGTCAAAGTCGTATGGACGCGGGAAGACGATACCAAGTGCGATTTCTTCCACTCCGTTGCAGCGATGTACATGAAGGCTGCGATCGGCGCGAACGGCAAGCCGACGGCGTGGTTGCAGCGCACGACTTATCCGCCGATCGGTTCAACATTTGATGCGTCGGCTAAGTACGCCGATGACGAAATGGGTTTGGGTTGGAACAACCTGCCATTCGACATTCCAAATCATCGCGCGGAAAACGGGCCGGCTGACTATCATGTACGCATCGGCTGGCTGCGCAGCGTGGCCAACATCTATCACGCGTTTGCGATCCACTCATTTGCCGATGAACTGGCAAGGAACGCCAACCGGGATCCGGTCGAGTACTTACTCGATCTTGTAGGTCCGGCGAGGGTCGTACAGCCTGATCTCAAGGGCGATGAGGCGGAAGAAGCCAAAGCTTATCCGCTGGATACGGCGCGGTTGCGGCGTGTGATTGAGGTCGCGGCGGAAAAGTCACAGTGGGGCAAGCTCCCAACTGGCAAAGGGCGTGGAATGGGAATTGCCGCCCACCGCAGCTTCCTTACTTATGTAGCCACGGTTGTCGAAGTGGAAGTCGACAACAAAGGCCAGGTGCACATTCCGAATGTGTGGACCGCTGTGGATGCCGGCACCGTCGTCAGCCCCGATAACATTCGCAATCAGTTTCAGGGTGCGGCTGTATTTGGGACCAGTCTGGCGTTGTTTAGCGAGATCACAGCCACCAAGGGCGTCATCGATCAAGGTAACTTTGACACCTATCAGCTTGCGCGCATGAATCGCGCGCCGCGGCAGATTGACGTGCACATTGTGGAAAGCGACGCGCCGCCGGCGGGCGTGGGTGAGCCGGGAGTTCCGCCGTTTACGCCGGCGCTGTGCAATGCGGTCTTTGCCGCGACAGGGAAACGAGTGCGCGAACTGCCGGTATCGAAGACAAAGCTGATGTGAGCGAAATGGTGCGTCTTCTTCGTTTCGACAAAACTCAGCTTCTGGCAAAGATCGCGCAGCTTTCCGAGCAGGATCGGACGGCTTTCGCCGCTGCAATTGCTGAGCGAATGCTGGGTGCCTATGCCAAGTACTCCAATCGGACGGGCAGGGGAAGCCCCAGCCAATTGCGTGAAATATTAGAAAGCGTTTGGGCAAATCTTGCTGGAATCCCCATGTCAGAGCAAGGAATTGCAACCATGATCGATAGGGCTACGGGGCTGCTTCCCGGAGAAGACCACCGCCCGTGGGTATTGGAGCAGGGCGCTGCGGAGGACGCCGTTTCGGCTGTTATCTATTCGCTAAGAAGCCGCATGAGTGGATTGCCGGAAGAAGCCATGTGGGCCGCAACGGTTGCTTGTGACGCTGTCGATGATTTTGTGATCAACCGCGACGACATTGACATGAACTCCCCTGGGTCGGAGGCGCGCGTGGTTGCCGACCCCCTGATGCAAGCGGAGCTTGGACGGCAACAACGTGACCTTGATGAGTTATTGCGCGGGACAGCGACGCTGCAAGGATTGCAGGAGAGATCGAAATCAGAGGCAGCACAATTCATTCCATAGGCAAGGCCGACCCCGAATGAGGCCGGAAAGGCCGCGATGAGAAAATTGTTTGCGTTACTGCTGCTGTCCGTAGGAGCTTTGGCAACCGCCCAGGAGATTACTGTGGCGGCCGCGGCTGACCTTAGCGCGGCTCTGCCCGAGATCGCCGCAAAATACAAGAGCCAGACCGGGCAGGAGGTAAAGCTCACTTTCGGCGCGTCCGGCAACCTGACGACGCAGATTCGCAATGGCGCGCCCTTCGACATTTTCTTCTCTGCCGACGAGGATTATCCGAACCAACTCATCGACGCAGGCATGGCCGAGAAGAACACCCTTTACCGCTATGCGGTCGGCCGCCTGGTGCTCTGGATTCCGAGTGATTCACCTTTGGATTTGTCGAAGCTTGGCATGCAGGCGCTGCTGGATCCAGCGGTGAAAAAGATCTCGATTGCGAATCCGCAGCACGCGCCATATGGTCGCGCTGCCGAGGCGGCGTTACGCCATTTCGGAATCTACGATCAGGTCTCGATCCGGCTGGTGCTGGGAGAAAACGTGTCGCAGGCAGCGCAGTTCGTCGAGTCGGGCAATGCCCAGGCGGGTTTAATCGCGCTGTCGCATGCGCTTGCGCCAGCGATGAAACCAAAAGGCCGCTACTGGACCGTTCCCCTCGACGCCTACCCAACGCTGAACCAGGCAGCCGTCGTGCTTTCCCAGTCGAGACAAAAAGAAGCGGCACGCAAGTTCCTGGAATTTGTGCGCTCCGCGGAGGTAACTTCCCTGCTGCAAAGCTACGGCTTCAGCCTGCCCGCGGAGACCCACTGAAATGAATTGGGAAGCTTTATGGTTGACCGTGAGGCTGGCGACCATCGTCTCCGCCATTCTATTTGTCATCGGAATTCCCCTTGCGTACTGGCTCACCTCGTCGCGCTGGCGATGGAAGTTTCTGGTCGAGGCCGCGGTCGCGCT
>PLHN01000356.1 GCA_003139975.1 Acidobacteriaceae bacterium | reverse complement strand
GCCGCCGGGAGCGTAGTCCCACTCGACTTCGTCGGCCGCGACATAGTAGGTGCGGACCTTCGGCGCCGAATCGGGCTGAGTTGCCTGAGCCATACCTTTGGCGAGAAACATCACTAGCGCAAACAGCAGTACAACAGTCAGACGTTTTAACATTCGGTTTCTCCTGAGAAACAACACCTCACACCGGCTGCAAGTAGGAACCCACGATCCAAACTTTTCGACGATTACGTCTTTTCCTTGGTCACACGCGGATGCAACTTCACTTCCGCGACCGTTGCCCTTCCTTGCGCGCGGCCGAGATCGCGGTCATCCACTTGCGAATTTCTTCCCGATGCATCTGTACGAACTGGACATGCTCGGGAGAAACAGCGGCCCGGACCGGGTCCTCGACTTGTTTCGACTTCGCCGAGCGCAGAGCCTCGGGAACCTGCGGCAGCATCGCGGTGTTGATTGCCATCGTGATCAGCGAATAATCGCGAACCGAAAGACCGTGCGCCTGCACGATGCTGACAGCTTTCGGTAAGGCATTGAAGGCTTTGATCTGCCCATCGAGAGTAGTCTGGCCTGCCCCGGAGTCTATCTGACGTGCGAAATCCGCGTCTGAACCTGCAAGGCGCGCAATCTCAACGGTCGCCTCATATTTCTTTTCCATTTTCTCCATCGTCAATGGATAGGCGGCGATTGCTTTCGCATCGTCCATGGTGAACTGGGCGCTCGCGGGACTGCCCAGCATGATCAACACGAGCGAGAGCATCCCTAATAGCGTCGAACCGGTTTTGCTTAACCTCATAGTCAGTCCACTCCTGGTTAAAGTTGTTATGGCCGGCGTGTGCGAGCAGAAGAACCGCGCCGCAGCGCAGTCCCCATTCGTGGCCTAGCGTGTTGCCAGCACACCGGCGCCGGATTTCTCGGCCGTCGACGAATGCCGCGAGCCTTGTTGCTGGCGCATTTCCTTAATGCGCTTCATGGTTTCGGGATGGCGAGCCCAGGCGACACTCGCCTCTTCCGGTGCGCCGTAGAGTTCGGGACGAATGTAGTGCCCCCGGTCGCGAGCGTTCTTTTCCTCTTCTGCGGGATTGCGATGCGCGTTGGCCCACGGTCCTGGCGAATGCCGGTCACCTGCCATGAGACTTTCACTCCGGGCTTGTCTGTCTTCAGGCTGAATTGATGATTGGCCACTTCGCCGGTAATGATTGCCTGCGCGAATTGCCCGATCACCGTTAGCTGATAGCGGAAGTCGCGGTTGAGGGTCTCGAACCATTCCGGCAGAGGGACGACCGCGTCGCCGTTGGCGTCGGTGACGACATTGCCGTTGTAGATGTTCATCATGTCGGGAGACTCGACAAACGAGTAATAGAGATACTTATTGGCGGGATCGAGCGGATGGTCGATCATCATGTATGCCCCACCGTTGTAAACGCCTCCATTCACATTGATATCCCCGTCAGACGTACTGGTTGTTTTGAGAATCCGGCCATCCCCGAGATACCGTTGGCGTTGGGGCCTTTGGACTCGGCCGTCCGCTGGACATGGAACCCTCCTTTGGATTCTGAATTCCTCTAACTACTGATTCATCTTGCGTCCCGATTTCCCGAACCTGAAGTGGAGCGTCGGGCTGGCTCGGATCAACATGGACCGAACCACCCGGATGAGCCCACGCCGCACGAATACGCGGACTCCCCAGAGTGCAAGTCAGGCTTCAGTTCGCCACGTAAGACACGTACTGCAGGTTTTGCACCGAGAGGCCGGCGATCCCGGAGATACCATTGGCGGTTCCGCCATTGTTCAGAATCGTCAGGTCCTCGTTCTGCCACTTGGTGTCGGGAGTGGAAGAAAGAGCTGGTTCATGAGTGAAACTAGAAGCTCGGCTAGGGTGTGCACCCGCCGACGTAAGCGCAGTTCAAGTCCTCCATCCAGATGGCATATTTACCCTCATTCCCTGCTGTGCCGTAGGAACGTGGGTGTGAGATTGGAGTAGTGCCGTCGTCGGCATCCATGGTGATGATTAAGGTTGAGGCGGAGCTACTGCCCGGATAGAACTCCGTGCCTTTACCGTCAGCTGCGTGGGCGAAGTCAAAAAACTCGTACATGTAGTCGATGAGAGGCTGGTTTCTTCCGTTGGAGTCACAGCAGGGACGCTCAACGATGTACTCCGCGCTGTTTCCCACAACACCCGGCCCGCTCTTCCACGAAAGATTGGTCGTTCCAGCCCACCCTTGGGTGAGGTCATTGACATACACATTCTGGTTGGCGAATCCTGGGGAAGCGAAAGTGACCACAAAAAAATCATCGCCTGAGCTTACGGGACAGGGACTGCTCCCGCACATGAGTTCAAGGATCGGATAGCTCGGGTACCATTCGACCCATCCGAAGTAGTTAGCATCTCCAACACAAGGAATAAATAGACTGGGAGTAAAGTAGGATCCGCTCCCGCCCTGAACCACGTCGCCGCTGCTCCAGCCGTCAATGCCGTTCCAAGACACCTCCTGCAATGGACTGAAACTGCAATCTCCAAAGGGAGCTCTTGCGAACGGCACATTCCAGACGGAAGCAACCTGGGTAAAGGAAGTGTTGTTGTTCCACTTCGTGTTCTTATTGGTATTTGCGATACCACTCCAGTTTAAACTGCTGACTGCGGTTGCTGCGCTCTCCGCCATTTTCTCGGGTTTACCGGTCGGTGTCATCGCCCGGCTGGAATAGGGCGTGGCTCTGACATCAGTGACGTGGGTCGTCGATGAGAGCATCGCTCTTTCCCAAACGCTGTAACCCCTCTCATCGACGTCCTTATCCGGACGCTGCGGCAAGCCATAAGTGAGGATCTCTTCGTTGGTTGCGGTCAGCGGGTTAAAACCTTTCGGCGGAACTGCAAAAATACTGACGCCGTTGACGCTCGTGGCTAGTTTGGGAGCGACGGCAAAAAGGGCGTTGGCGTCTTCACTCTGCGCCACCGCCAACATTGAGAAACTCACCACAAAGAAGGTCACGATCGCTATCACGATGCTCATGCGGCTCAGTGTTTGGCAATTCTGGGGTTGCATTTGTTTTCTCCTGTGGCCCCTGGGAGGCGGGTTAAGACCTTTAGTTGCTTCCAGACCGAAACTGCGGGCCGACGAGCGAGACTGTGTACCAGGTTTCTTGCGGGGTCAATGAAACTGGGGTTTAAGTCTTCCTTAACTGAAAAGCGCTTGCCCGATATGAACTTACGGCCGATCTTAACTGGAGTGGGGTTGTCGCTAGCTGTGCTACCATCTTCCAACTTGGGGGAATGGGCATGCCAGGAGTGGCTCCAAACGGGCCGCGTTACCGCTTCGGTCCGTTTGAACTGAACACCGGAGAGGAGTCGCTTGCGCGCAATGGCACCCGCGTGAGAGTCCAGGATCTTCCCTATCGACTGCTCGTGATGCTCTTGGAACGGCCCGGAGAAATCGTCTCCCGAGAAGAAGTCCGGCAACGCTTGTGGCCCGAGAACACCTTCGTTGAATTCGATAACAGCCTTGGCGTAGCTATCCGAAAAGTCCGGGACGCGCTTAACGACGATGCCGACACACCTCGTTACGTTGAAACCATTCCACGGCGCGGATATCGATTTCTGGCTCCGGTCAGCGCCATCGAAGGTGAGGAGCCGAAGCAGACCTCATCAAGCGCGGCGGCCCTTTCTTCGATAGCACCCCAACACGCGGCCTCACCTTTCAGCACTCTCAGGATTGGTCTAGGCGTCGCCGTTATCTTTGCGATTCTGGGACTGGTAACCTTTGTTCGTCCGCGGCTAAAAGGGAGAACGCCAAAGGGTGAACCGGCTTCGGCTTCGGCCGCCACGGTGACACCCCGGCGCTCAGTCGCCGTGCTTGGTTTCTACAATGCGTCGGGCCAGAAGGACTCGGCGTGGCTCTCGACCGCGTTATCGGAGATGTTAAGTAAGGAACTCGCGGCTGGCGGCCAATTGCGCCTTGTCTCCGGAGAAGAAGTAGCGAATTTAGGACATAGAACAGACTGGACCATTCCCGGCAAACTCACGCCAGATACAACATCGCGGTTGGGTGCAACCCTGGCCTCGGATCTGCTGGTTACCGGCTCCTACACCGTGATTGGCGCCGGCAAATCCGAGAAAGTGCGGCTCGATGCCAGAGTTCAGGACTCGCGAAACGGCCACGTCCTTTCGGAGGCCGCGGGCACATCTTCGCTACAGGAGGTATTGCCGCTGGTGAGCCAGATCGGCTCGAAGCTGCGGGGGGACCTGGCTTTACCTGCGGTCACCGGACATGAGTTTGCCGGCGTGCGGGCATCGGTCTCCAACAATCTTGACGCGGAACGTTTCTATTCGTTGGGTCTGGAGAAGATGCGCAGCTATGATGCGGTTACTGCCCGTGATCTTTTCGAGCAGGCAATAAAACTGGATCCGCAATTCCCGATGGCGCATTGGGCTCTCGCCAATGCCCTGAGTTTTCTCGGAGATGACAAAAACGCAATGGAGGAGGCCAAGCGCGCACTTGACGGATCGGCGCCGTTGCCCGAGCAAGAGAGGTTGATGATCGAAGGCTTCTACTACGAGACCCAATCCGACTGGAAGAAGGCAATGCCCATTTATCGCAGTTTGTATGCACTCTTCCCCGATACCCTGGACTATGGCTTCCGGCTGGCTCGGGTGGAGTGGATCGGTGGCGAGACAGCGGCCGCGCGAGAGTCGATTCACCGCCTGCGACAACTCCCATCCCCAGCGTCATCCGATCCGCGCATTGATTTGTGGGATGCGCGAATGACAGCTTCCGCAGACCGAAACCGGTCGATCGAATTGGCGCAGACGGCTGCACGTAAGGCGCAGTCTCTCGGTCTCGATCTCACCTATGCGCGAGCTCGCATGGAAGAGTGCCGCGGCTTGGGATGGGCCGGTCATCCGGAGGAAGCGCTGCTGGCGTGCCAGGAAGCAAAGAACGTGTTCCTGAAGGCTGGCGACCGGTACCAAGCTGCTCTGACCTCGTGGCAGATTGCCGATCGCCTTAGCGAACAATCTCAATATGCGGAAGCTCTAAAGAATTACGACGAAGCCATTGGGTTTATGCGTGCGGTCGGAGACCGCCACGGTCCCGCCGCAGTCTCGAACAACATGGCCCTGATATATGAGACACAGGGGGACTTTGCCAAGGCCGGCAAACTCTACGAAGAAGTTGAAAGAGCCGACCGCGAACTGGGAGAAATCTCGAACCTGAGTACTGCAATGGAAAACATTGCGAGCGTCCGCTCGAAAAGCGGCGACCTTGCCGGAGCGCTCAAGATTGCAAATGAAAGTCTGAGTGTCGCGCGCACGTCGTCCACTGAGGGGTCTGTCGCCGAGAGCCTAAGCGCCGTGGCAGCTTTAGAGCAAATGTCCGGAGATCTCAAGCAAGCTCAAACTCATGCCCAAGAGTCCTTGGATATGGAACGCAAGATCGGGGACGTTCCCTCGCTGGAATCTGCCCTCTCCAGCCTCGGAGACACCTTTGCTGCCCAAGGTAACCCTGGCGAGGCTCGCAAATACTACGATGAGGCTCTGGACTTAGCCCGCAAGTCAAACGCCAACGGCACGGTGGCCGAGCTTCAACATTCCTTAGCGGAACTTTCTCTGGACCAAGGGCATGCCGGCGAGGCCGAGACCCTTCTGGTTCAGGCCCTGAAGGAGTTCGAAGCAGAGCAGGCTACCGGGAAAGTTCTACCCGTTCAAATTGCGCTCGCTCGTACTTTTCTCCACGAAGGAAAGATCGTCGAGGCGAGGAACCTGGCCACCGATGCTGCAAAGACGGCAAGGAACGCCCCTGACTACCAGTTTCTCCTGGATCTCTCGGCCGTGCGGTCGCAGATCGATGCGGCGGGTGGAAAGGGTTCCGCAGCTCAGCTTGCTACCGATCTAACCAGCCTTCGGCTGCGAATCGCCGACGCCTACAGGAAAGGATACTTCGAAGCTGCCGCGAAGGCGCAACTTGCGTTGTTGGAAATCGAGGTCCGCCGGCCGTCCGAGTCCGCGCAGTCTCGCCTCACCAAACTCGCCGAATCATGTCGGACCCGAGGTTACATCGAAATCGCAAACAGCGCATCCGCTGTCCTGGCAACGAGCATGGCTGGGGCAAGCTAGAGCTTAGATATCTGACTCTGGCAGAAATGCGTGCAAAGGACGGCAAAAGGGTTCTGGTGCAAACTGACCAATAACTCGTTTTGTGTAAATGGTCAGACGCCGAAGCTCAGTTGCCATGCCAGGATAGTCGCCCTTGGGGAGGTTGGTTGGCAGAAGCGCCGTCAGGCAGGCCTCTTTACCGCTTCGGTCCGTTCGAACTGAACACCGGAGAGGAATCGCTTGCGCGGAACGGCATCCGCGTGAAGGTCCAGGACCTTCCCTATCGACTGCTCGTGATGCTCATGGAGCGGCCAGGAGAAATTGTTACCCGGGAGGAGGTCCGGCAACGCCTGTGGCCGGAAAACACGTTTGTCGAGTTCGACAACAGCCTGGGCGTGGCCATCCGAAAAGTGCGGGACGCGCTGAACGACGACGCCGAGGCACCGCGTTACGTGGAAACCATTCCGCGGCGCGGATACCGCTTCGTAGCCCCGGTCACGGTTTTGGGGTCCGAGACGCCGATTGAGGCAAAGCCGCCAGCAGCTGAGACAAAGGTACCGATGGTCGCGGCCGGCAACGGTGCAACCCCCGGGCAGACCAATTCCGATAATCACCGCCGCTATTGGGTTGCAGTTGTTTCCCTGGCGCTCGTTTTGGTGGGGGTTTCGATCTATGGTGTACGTTCACTGCGGAGGCGCGCGCCTAGCAAAGTGGCGGCCGATGGCTCTGCACCATCAATCCGGACGCGGCGCTCGGTCGCAGTCCTTGGCTTCCGGAATCTCCCGGGCCATCCGGAAGATAACTGGTTGTCGCCGGCCTTTGCCGAAATGGTCAATACCGAATTGGCCTCCGATGGTGTCCTGCGGATGGTGCCGGGCGAGGACGTTGCCCGCGTGAAACGCGAACTGCCCCTTGCCGACGAAGATAGTCTGGCGAAAGCAACCCTGGAGCGCCTGCATATCAACTCTGGCGCCGATGTGGTCGTCCTCGGTTCCTACACGGCTCTGCCCGGCAATGGGGATCGACGCATCCGGCTGGATGTGCGGGTGCAGGATACAGTTCGCGGCGAGACGATCGCGGAGAGATCATTCACCGGCAGCGAGGGGAACCTGTTTGAACTGGCCACCCAGGCCGGTCAGGCGCTTCGGCAAAGCTTGGGAGTAAGTTCGGCCTCGGCGCAAGCCAGCCTTCAGGCGAGGGCCGCTCTTCCATCCAATCAGGAGGCAGTACGGCTTTATACGGAGGGCCAAGAGCGGTTATGGGCGTTCGACTATGGACACGCCCGCGATTTGCTGACGAAAGCCGTCGCCGCCGACCCCGGCTATCCGCTCGCGCACGCCGCTTTGGCCGATGCATGGAGTCATCTGGGCTACGCGACGAAGGCACGCGCTGAAATCGAGCGGGCACGCGCTCTTTCCGCGCATTTGGGGCCGGAAGATCGTCTGTTGATTGACGGTCAGTACTATGCCACGATCCAAGATCATACCCGAGCCATCGATGCGTATCGGCAACTGTTCACCCAGTTCCCGGACAATTTGGACTACGGTCTTCGACTCGCAAACGAACAACGATGGGTGAGTCCCGACGATGCGTTGCACACAGTGGAGGTTCTTCGGAATCTTCCGCTTCCTTCGAGGGACGATCCACGGATCGACTATATCGAGGCGCGTTCCTGGGTCAATAACGATGTCGTAAAGGCGAGGGCCGCCGCCCGGCGCGCCATCGGAAAGGGGAACGCTCAGGGTTTGCAACTGTTCGTCGCACGAGAATACGGAATTCTCTGTCAGATCGGCGATGGCGATTCCACCACCCAAGACTGCGACAATGCTCGAAAGAAGTACACAGCAGTTGGCGATCGCGACAACGCAGCTCGCACCACGAACGATTTCGCCATCCTCTACTATGAACAGGGCGACTTGGATCGTGCCGAAGCGATGTACCGGGAAGCGATCCAGGTCTTTCGTCAGATCGGCGATCTCGAGGGCGTGACAACAGCGTCTGGCAACCTGGGCGATATTTCTCTGGATCGCGGGAATCTGACGGAAGCGGCACGTGGGCTTTCGGACGCGATTCCGGGTTACAAGGAAATGGGCGACAAAGACGGCGTCGCGCTAACTCTCGCCGATCTGGCCAAGATTGC